>CAYUIN010000257.1:0-4544 GCA_964444695.1 uncultured Desulfocurvus sp. | reverse complement strand
CTTTTACGTTGAGCAACCCGTCAGGCGGCCCAATATAAGGATTCTTAAGGAAATTATTTCCTTAAGCGGGTCCAGGGCAGCGACCTGGCCGCCGGAGGCATTCCTGCGCCGCCCCCGGGCCGACTTCCACCCCACTGGGCAGGGCGGGGCGGGTGCTGTAGGGTGGGGGTATGTTGTTGCGGGAGGATGGCGGGGGCGGGGTGTTGGAGGCCGTTGAGGAACACCCGGGGGACGTGGGTTCCGGGGAGTTTTTGCTGTGCCGTGTCTGTGGGGAGCGGGTGACGCGGGAGTCGGCGCGGGTGGCGGTGGGCGGGTCGCATGGGCATGTGTTCTGCAATCCGCATGGCCTGGTGTACGAGGTGGGGTGTTTTTCTTCGGCTCCGGGCTGTGTGGGCGAGGGGCCGTTCGTGGCCGAGTTCAGCTGGTTTGCGGGCTATGCGTGGCAGGTCGCGTTGTGTGCGGGGTGTGGGGCGCTTTTGGGGTGGCGTTATCGGGGCGCTGAGGGTACGGGATTTCATGGCTTGATTCTGCCGCATCTGGAACGCGGCGCCGGCGACGAATGACAACGAACAGGAGAGAAATATGGCGGACATGGAAAGGCTCAGCGCGGAGCAGTTGGAGCGGATGCGCGAGGATGCGGAGCAGCTGATGACGCTGCTCATCGACGAGGAGGCCGAGGGCGAGGTGGAGGCCGGTCAGTTGCTGCTGGAGTGGGTTCCCAGCGTGTGCGGGGAGCTGGCCGAGGCGCGCGAGAAGATCGAGCGGCTGCGCCACGCCCTGGAATATTATGCGGACTTCGCCTTGTGGGAGCGGACCAAGGAGCCCGGGGAGTGCCTGGACCTTGAGGCGCTGGGCCAGGTGGCGCGCGAGGCGTTGCGGGGCGCGTAGCCGGAGGTTGCCGTGAGCTGGCGAATGCTGGCCGTATTGGTGGCGCTGTGGGCGCTGTGGGACGTGGCCGTGGTGCCGCTTCTTGGGGTGCGTCAGGTGCTGCCCTGGGAGCTTGGCGCGCGGCTGCGTACCGGGGACGCGCCGGTGCTGGTGGATGTGCGCACGCCGCTGGAGTACCGCTGGTTTCACATCCCGGGGGCGCTGAGTGCGCCGTTTCCGCCGCCGCCGCCGGACGCGCTGGGCATCGAGCCCGGCGCGGAGGTGATCTTCGTGTGCATGACGGGACACCGTTCGCCGCTGGCGGGCTGGCGGTACCGCAGGCTGGGCTATGCGCGGGTCTCGAACCTGACCTGGGGCATGGCGGGGTATGCGCTTTTCGGCGGCGAAACGGTCTCCGGAGACGGGCCGTGACGGACGGCGCGGGCGGGGAGTTCGTGACGCTGGCGTCCTACGGGCAGGCCTGGCAGGCGCAGTTGGCGCAGGCGGCGCTTCAGTCCGAGGGCATCGAATCGATGCTGGTGGGCGAGCATCACGCGGCGCTGAACTGGCTGCTGACGGCGGCCCTGGGCGGGGTGCTGCTGCGTGTGCGCGAGGCGGACGCGGTGCGCGCGGCGCGGGTCTTGGGGCTGGCAGGCCGGGCGGAAGATTCCTGAATACACTGGGGCGTTCGCCCCGTTTCTGCATGAAGACGGCGCAGGGGCCGGGACCGCGAGGCACATCTTCCTGGTGCGGCCCCGAACTCTTGCGTGTTGGGCATTGCCCGCGTCGTACGCCCCCCCAACCGCAGCAGCGGCATGAACGGGAGCGCATGCAGCCCATTGCGGTTCCACCGTGTTATCCGAGCCGTACCATCCATCGATATAGCCGCTTGACTTTTACTTTTCATAATATATTGTTTCGCCAAACTCCAAATCCGGCGGGACGATGAACAGGCGAAATTTTCTGTTGCTTGCCCTCTTTACACTGAGCGGATGTGCGGGAGAGACATATCAAAAGAAGACGACAAGGGAAAAACCCTTGCCCCCCAGATACGATGTGCAGCTTACGCCTGTTTCAGGAGGCCACCGGATTCGTATAGAGGTCGTTCGCGTCGACGAAACGGTCGTCATGGATTGTACGGACGAATTTCAACGCCAATACGAGATTTCCAACCCCATAGAGACGAAGGTCAGCGACCCCATCTTTTGGGGTCTCAGTTCCGTGGTCAACATCATCGGCGAAGCGACGAAGCTCCTCAAAGGCGAGGTCCCGTTCGTCAAGGAGGGCGATCCCAAGCACCTGGGCACGGTCAAGGAGGAGGAGGCCGCCAGGAAGTTGCGGACGTTGCCCGATGCGGCGCGGGGCTTGGCCATCGAATTCGTCGGGTTGAACCGGCGGGCCATGGCCAAGACCAACGATCAGGGAGTGGCGGAAATCAACTTGGACGTTTTGGTGGAGGATCTCGGCCTCGACACGGTTCCCGATTTTCTGACCATCTCGGTATGGCACAACGACCTGGCCCAGCCCGTGAAGGGCACGTTCAGCCTGGCCGCGCCGATTGCGCTGTCTCGCCAACGCCGACTCCAACGCCAGCGTGCGGCGACGCTGCCCGAGGCTGTAGCCCGCACCGCAATCGCCCCCAACAACGCCATGCGCCAGTGGTTCTCGGTGGCGGATTTCATCCTCGACCTGCTCCCCGACAAGAAGACCATGCGCAAGATCGCGCGGCTCTACAGGAAGTTTGCGCGCACGAAAAAGGCGCTTCTGATCCGCAGGGTGCTGACGCTTCTTGCGGCCGAAACGCTCATCGGCATCGTCGTGGAGGAGGCGTTCTTCCTCTTCCTGGACGCGGCCTTCGCCTACTACGAGATGGACCCCGAAGATCCCAACGTCTGAGGCTCAGGAGGCCAGGGCGCCTTCCAGGCGCAACAGGTAGCGCTTGAGGTCCACGCCGCCTTCGGCGGAGTAGCCGGTCATGGAGCCGTCGGCGCCGAGCACGCGGTGGCAGGGGATGATCAGCGGCCAGTCGTTGTTGGCCATGATCTGGCCCACGGCGCGGGCGGCGCCGGGGCTTCCGGCCATGGCGGCCAGCTCGCCGTAGCTGACCGTGGCGCCGTGGGGCACCCGGTCGCGCAGGGTGACGAGGACGGTGCGGGTGAACGGCGGCTGCTCGGCCAGGGCCATGGGCACGCGCGGCCAGACCACGGCCTCGCCCGCCGCGTAGCGCGCCAGGGCCTCGTGCAGCATCTTCCCGGCGGAGGTCATGCCCGTGGGCTGGCGGCCCTCGCCGTGGCGGATCATGACGCGCAACAGCACCCCGTTGTCCCAGAACAGTTCCAGGGACAAGGGCCCGGCAACGATGAGTTCGGTCTTGTCGGCGATGCGCATGGATGCTCCCGGCGTGGCGAAGGGATCAGTCGAAGGGCGGCCTCGCGGCCGGGTCGAACCATAGCGGAAGAGGGGCCTGCGGGTCCAG
The DNA here is from genome assembly GCA_964444695.1 of uncultured Desulfocurvus sp. Classification (GTDB taxonomy): domain Bacteria; phylum Desulfobacterota; class Desulfovibrionia; order Desulfovibrionales; family Desulfovibrionaceae; genus Desulfocurvus. The sequence goes on along the minus strand of CAYUIN010000257.1, from coordinate 1,201 downwards.
GGCTTTCCCTTGCCACAGGTCCAGGCGGGCCATGCGCGCCGCGATGTCGTTCAACACGGCGCGCTTGTGCGCGGCCCAGTCCGGGGCCAGCAGCTCGTCCGGCCCGGGATCCGAGGCCAGGCGATGGACCACCAGGTCCGGGCGCAGCCGGGTCAGGGCCTCGCAGATCAGCGCCGTGTAGCCCTCGCGCGTGAGCGGAGTCAGCTCGCCGCGTTCCCAGGCCCCGGCCAGGGCCGTCCCCTTGCAGACGTACAGGTTGTGCAGCTTGACCCCGCGCACGGGCAGGGCGCTGGCGAAGTCCACGGAGCGCAGGAAGCCCGCGTCCGAGTCCCCGGGCAGCCCGGCGATGAGGTGGGCGCAGACCTTCAGGCCATGCCGGGCGCACAGGCGCGCGGCCCGGGCGAAATCGGCGGCCGTGTGCCCCCGGTTGACGCGCTCCAGCACGGCGTCGTCCGCCGACTGCAGGCCAAGGTCGATCCACAGTTCGCGCACCGGCAGCGCGGCCAGGATGCGCACCCGGGCCTCGTCCAGGCAGTCCGGCCTGGTGCCGACGCAGACCCCGGCCAGGTCCGGCAGCGCGGCCACGGCGCCCAGCACCCGGGCCACCTCCCCGGGCGAGCCGTGGGTGTTGGAGTAGGATTGCAGGTAGGCCATGAAGCCGACGTCGGCGCGGGCCTCCGGGTTCATGCGCGCGCGCCAGGCGTCCCATTGGTCGCGCAGGTCCTCGCCCCGGGCCAGCAGGCCCGTGCCCGAGCCCAGTTCGTTGCAGAAGGAGCAGCCGCCCACGGACAGCGTCCCGTCCCTGTTGGGGCAGGAAAATCCAGCATCCAGGGGGACCTTGCGCACCCGGCGGCCGAAGCGCTGGCGCAGATAGGCGGAAAGGGCGTAGTGTCTTTGCACCTGAATTAAAGGAGTTTTATATTTTTCGGTCCGAAGCTTGCGTGATTGAAGGGGTTTGTATATCACCTCAAGGGAACGACGGCTCGCCGAAAGCGGCGGTTCAGGCCGATTTTCGGCCAGCCGCATCACCCGAGTTGACCCAAGAGAGCTCTTATGTCCAGAATTATCGACACGGTCCTGGGTTTCTTCTCCAACGACCTGGCCATCGACCTGGGAACGGCCAACACCTGCGTCTACGTCAAGGGGCAGGGCATCGTGCTGCGCGAACCGAGCGTGGTGGCGGTGAAGCAGGACATGCGCG
>CAYUIN010000256.1:0-4571 GCA_964444695.1 uncultured Desulfocurvus sp. | reverse complement strand
GGCGCGCCCGGCCCGCACGGCGGCGCAGGCCGCGACCGGTCGCCGCGCAGGAGGAATGCCGCGCGCGCCGGGGGTTTCTCCACCCCTTGGGGCGCACGGGGGCAGGCGGCCCGCGGCGAATGGCGATGGACTTTCCTGGACCCTTTTGCTAATTCAGTTGCCTATGCGAAAAAGAATCCTCATCACCGGCGGCGGGGGCTTTCTGGGGTCGCACCTGTGCGAGCGGCAGCTCAATGCGGGGCACGAGGTCATCTGCCTGGACAACTTCTTCACCGGGACCAAGGACAACATCCTGCACCTGGTGGGCAACCCCCGGTTCGAGATTCTGCGACACGACATCACCTTCCCGCTGTATATCGAGGTGGACGAGATATAAAACCTGGCCTGCCCGGCCTCGCCCATCCACTCCCAGCACGACCCGGTCCAGACCCTGAAGACCTGCGTCCACGGCGCCATCAACATGCTGGGCCTGGCCAAGCGCATCAGGGCCCGCATCCTCCAGGCGTCCACCTCCGAGGTCTACGGCGACCCGCAGGTCCACCCCCAGACCGAGGACTACTGGGGCCACGTCAACCCCAAGGGCCTTCGCTCCTGCTACGACGAGGGCAAGCGCTGCGCCGAGACCCTGTTCTTCGACTACCACCGCCAGCACAAGGTGGACATCCGGGTGGTGCGCATCTTCAACACCTACGGCCCGAACATGCACCCCAGCGACGGGCGCGTGGTCTCCAACTTCATCGTCCAGGCCCTCAATGGCGAGCCCATCACCATCTACGGCGACGGCAGCCAGACCCGCTCCTTCTGCTACGTGGACGACATGATCGAAGGCTTCGTGCGGCTCATGGAAAGCGCCCCCGAGGGCTTCACCGGGCCCGTGAACATGGGCAATCCCGGCGAATTCTCCATCCGCGAGCTGGCGGACATCGTGGTGGCCAAGACCGGCAGTTCCTCGCCGATCATCCAGCGCGACCTGCCCTTCGACGACCCCGTGCGCCGCAGGCCGGACATCACCCTGGCCAAGAGCACCCTGGGCTGGGAGCCCACGGTGACCCTGGACCAGGGGCTGGACAAGACCATCGCCTACTTCCAGAAACTGCTGGGCAAATGAGCGCTCCCACGGTCCTGATCACGGGCGGGGCGGGGTACGTCGGCTCCCACGCCAACGCCTGCCTCGCGGCCCGCGGCGTGCGGACCGTGGTCCTGGACAATCTGGTCTACGGCCACAAGGACTTCGTGCAGTGGGGCGAGCTGGTGACGGGCGACATCACCGACGCCCGGCTGCTGGACGACGTCTTCGCCGCCACGCGCTTCGACGCGGTGATGCACTTCGCGGCGTACGCCTACGTGGGCGAGTCCGTGACCGACCCCGCCAAGTACTACGCCAACAACGTCCTGGGCACCCTGAGCCTGATGGACGCCATGCGCCGGGCGGGCGTGGACAAGCTGATCTTCTCCTCCACCTGCGCGACCTACGGCCTGCCCCGGGAGATCCCGATCACCGAGTCGCACCCCCAGGAGCCCATCAACCCCTACGGCTGGACCAAGCGGATCATCGAGCAGGCCATGGCCGACTACGGCCGGGCCTACGGCCTGCGCTCCGTGGCCCTGCGCTATTTCAACGCCGCCGGGGCGGACGCGGCCGGGCGCATCGGCGAGCGGCACTCGCCGGAGACGCACCTCATCCCGCTGGTGCTCCTGGCCGCCCTGGACCCGGCCCGGGCCGTGAGCATCTTCGGCACGGACTACGACACGCCCGACGGCACCTGCATCCGCGACTACATCCACGTCGCGGACCTGGCCGAGGCCCACCTGCTGGCCCTGGAGCATCTGCTGGGCGGCGGCGGCAGCGAGGTGTTCAACCTCGGCAACGGGCGCGGCTTCTCCGTGCGCGAGGTCATCGACTGCGCCCGCGAGGTCACGGGGCGGCCCATCGCCGTGCGCGAGGCCGAGCGACGCCCCGGCGACCCGCCCCGGCTGGTGGGCTCGGCGGCCAAGATCGGCGCCGCCCTGGGCTGGACCCAGCGCTACGACGACCTGTCGCAGATCCTGCGCACGGCCTGGCAGTGGCACGTGAAGGACGCCGGATAAGGCCCGCTGCGGCCCGCCCGCTGTAGACGATGGCGGGCCGACGTGGTAGGCACTGTGCGGCGCCCGGACCGACCAGGACCGGCGCGCCGTGAGAGGGGAACCACCCGGGAACCAATCCGCAACAACCAAGGCCGGTCGCGGCACGGCGGCGCCCACGCGCGCCGGGCCCGCGTTCGCCCCAGCCCGCCCCGCGCGCGCCGTCCGTCGCCGCGTCCGCCGGGCGGCGAGTCTCGACGCAAGGAGCAGATCCCATGGCAGCAGGCAAGGTGGCCATGATCCCCGCCAGGATGGGGAGCCAGCGGTTGAAGTTCAAGAATCTCAGGGAAATCGACGGTGTGCCGCTGATCGTGCACGCCATCCGCAAGGCCCAGGTGGCGGGCGTGTTCGACGAGATATGGGTCAACTCCGAGGACGAGGCCTTCCGCGAGTACGCCGAGCGCGAGGGCGCCAAGTTCCACCACCGGCCCAAGGAACTGGGCAACGACAACGCCACCCACGAGCAGTACATCCGCGAATTCCTGACGGCCCACCCCTGCGGCCACATCTTCCAGGTGCATTCCATCGCCCCGCTGCTCACGGCCGTGGAGGTCCGCGATTTCGTGAAGTACATGACCGAGGGCGATTACGACATGGTCGTCAGCGTGGTCCTGGAACAGATCGAATGCTGCATGAACGACCGGCCGGTGAACTTCACCTTCGAGCGCAAGCAGAACTCCCAGGAGCTGGACCCCATCCAGCGCGTGACCTGGAGCCTGACGGGCTGGAAGGCGGACTCGTTCATGCGCGCGGCGGACGAGGGACGCTGCGCCACCTACGCGGGCCGCATCGGCTTCTACCCCGTGAACCGCAACGCGGGCCACATCATCAAGACCGAGGCGGACCTGAACATCGCCCAGGCCCTGTTCGAATTCAGCAGGCCGTACTAGGCCCGGCGCGCGCCGCCGCAACCAGACCACAACGAAGGATCGACATGAAACGGGTTCTCGTCAGCAATCTGATCATGACCAGGGACATCGACCGCTTCCGGCCCGAACTGGAGGCCGCTGGGGTCGAGGCCGTCAAGGCCGACGTCCGCCAGTTCCTCACCGAGGCGGAACTGCTGCCCATCATCGCCGATTTCGACGGCGTGCTGGCCGGTGACGACCAGTTCACCGAGCGCGTGTTGCGCGCCGGGCTGCCGCGCCTGAAGGTCATCAGCAAATGGGGCGTGGGGCTGGACTCCATCGACCTGGAGGCGGCCAAGCGCCTGGGCGTGCAGGTCTTCAACTCGCCGGGCGCCTTCGGCGACGCCGTGGCCGAACTGGCCATCGCCTACATGGTCATGCTGGACCGCAAGGCCTGCGTCATCGACCGCGAGGTCCGCGCCGGAAAGTGGCCCAAGTACGAGGGCCAGGGCCTGCTGGGCAAGACCCTTGGCGTCATCGGCCACGGCTCCATCGGGCGCGGCATCACCGCCCGCGCGGCGGCCTTCGGGATGCGGGTCCTGGCCTGCGACCCCTGCCCCGGCGCCTGCGAGTGCTCGGGCGTGGAGTCCTGCTGCTTCGACGACGTGGTGACGGGCGCGGACTACGTGGTCCTGGCCTGCAACCTGACCGCCGAGAACCGCCACTGCATGGACATGGCGCAGTTCAAGCGGATGCGCCCGGGCGCGCGGCTGCTCAACGTCAGCCGGGGCCCGCTGGTCAACGAGGCGGACCTCATCGAGGCCCTGCGCCAGGGCATCGTGGCCGGGGCGGCGCTGGACGTGTTCGAAACCGAGCCCGTGTCGCCGGACAACCCGCTGACGGGCATGGACAACGTGGTCCTGGGCAGCCACAACGCCAACAACGTCAGCTCGGCCAACGACTACGTGAACCGCAACACCATCGCCAACCTTCTGAGGGGCCTGGGCCTGTGAGCCTGCCGGGCCGGACGCTCCCGGCGGCGGACCTGGCCGCGGTGGCCGGGGCCGCCGCAGGCGCCATCCGCGAGCGCGCCCTGCGCGGCGTGCGCGAGCGGGGCGCGTTCAGCCTGGCCCTGTCCGGCGGGAGCACGCCCCGGCCCATCCTGCGCCTGTTGCAGGCCGACGACGCCTTCCCCTGGGGCGAAACCACCTTCTTCTGGCTGGACGAGCGCTGCGTGCCGCCGGACCACGAGCAGAGCAACTACGGCATGGCCGTGGCCCAGGCCCCGCGCCTGCTGGACCAGGCGGGCCGGGTGCTGCGCATGCGCGGCGAGGCCGAGCCCGGGGAAGAGGCCGCGCGCTACGCCCGCCTGCTGGCCGAACGCCTGCCCCTGTCGGACGCGGGCGTTCCCGTGCTGGACCTGATCCTGCTCGGCCTGGGCCCGGACGGGCACGTGGCCTCGCTGTTTCCGGGGCTGGACGGGATGGGCGTGCGCGACCGGTTCGTCGTCGCCCAGCGCGTGCCGTCCCTGTAATCCTGGCGGCGGTCGCTGACCGTGCCGGTGATCGACGCCGCCCGCTGCTGCCTGTTCGTGGCCTC
>CAYUIN010000255.1:0-4585 GCA_964444695.1 uncultured Desulfocurvus sp. | reverse complement strand
CCTTGGGACCGCGCGTCAACTCGCCCGGCGACGGGCCCATGAAAAAAACGGGAGCGGCCGGTGAGGGTCGCTCCCGTTGGCGGGCAGATGCCGCGAAAGGCTACTCTTCCTCGACGGTGATGGCGTCCTGCTCGCAGACTTCGACGCAGGACTCGCAGCCCAGGCACTCTTCCATGTTCACGGGAACGGCTTTGCCGTCCTGCAGCTCGTACACCTCGACCGGGCAGACGTCCACGCACTCGCCGTCGCCAACACACTTGTCAACGTCAACAGTCACATTGTAACCCATTGTGGAACCTCCAAAAATGATTTGTATTGCCCTCCGGCCCGGGCCCGCCGGGCCGGAACGTGCCGAATGGGTGCGGCGCCCCGGGCGCGGGACTTCCCGCGCCGCGCGTTCGCCGCGTCTAGGCAAACCGAGATAGCCCCTGCCCCATCGGGTGTCAAGACCGAGGCGAACCCGGGGCCCAAAAAGCCTACCGCAGCGGCGGAAAACATCAAACGTTGAAGCGCACGTGGAAGATGCGCCCGGCCCGACGGACCACCAAGAGCAGGCTGTTCTGCATCCGATAGCGGATGAAGGCCGCCCCGTAGTCGGCGATCTTTTCCAGGCGCACGCCGCCCACCTTGAGCAGCGCGTCCCCGGGCACCAGCCCCAGGGTCGCGGCCGGGCTGCCCGGGCGCACGGCCGCCACGGCCAGCCCGCCCTCGCCCGCCTCGCCCAGGCGGATGCCCCAGCGGGCCCAGGCCATGTCCACGGCCAGGCCCTCGGGGAAGGGCTCGGCGCGCACGGTGAGCCTGCGCTCGGCGCCCTCGCGCAGCAGCGTCAGCGGCACGGACTCGCCCCGGGTGTGGTTGCGCAACAGCTGCATGTAGCCGTCCTTGTCGTCCACGGGGTTGTTGCCCAGGGCCACGACCACGTCGCCGGGCGCCAGGCCCGCGCGGGCCGCCGGGGAGCCCTCGGCGACCTCGGTGACGAGCATCCCGTGGGGCGAGGGCAGGCCGAAGTAGCCCGCCGTGGCCTGGTCCACGTCCTGCCCGGAGAGCCCGAACCAGACCGGGGCCACGAAGCCCTGGTCCAGCAGCTCGTCCACCACGCGCTTGGCCTTGTCGATGGGAATGGCGAAGCCGATGCCCTCGGCGCCCTGCTGGATGGCGGTGTTCACGCCGATCAGCTCGCCGTGGATGTTCAGCAGCGGGCCGCCGGAGTTGCCGGGGTTGATGGCGGTGTCCGTCTGCAGGAAGTCGGTGAAGGTGCCCTGCTCGGTGCGCACGGTGCGGCCCATGGCCGAGAGCACGCCCGTGGTCACGGTGTGCGAGTAGCCGAAGGGATTGCCGATGGCGATGACGGTCTCGCCCATCAGCAGGTCCGCCGAGCTGCCCACGCGGACCTGGGGCAGGCCGCTGGCGTTCTTGAGGTGCAGGACGGCCAGGTCGAAATCGGGGTCGGCGCCCACCAGCTCCGCCTGGAACTCGCGCCCGTCCAGCAGGCGGGCGGTGATCTCCGTGGCACCGGAGATGACGTGGGCATTGGTCAGCACCAGGCCCTTGGCGCCGTCGAAGACCACCCCGGAGCCGAGGCTGGTCTGGGTGAAGCGGCGGGTGCCGCGCGGGCCGAAGAAGTCGCGGAACATGGGCGGCAGCCCGGGCTGCTCGAAGAGCCTGCCCAGCGGGTTGACCTCGCGCTCCACCACCCGGGCCGAGGTGATGTTCACCACCGCCGGGGCCACGGCCTGCACGGCCCGGACCACCGGGGTCATGCGCAGGTCGTCCGCCGGGACGCCCGGGCGCGCCGGAACGGCCCACAGGGCCAGCAGCGCGGCGGCCGCGAGCAGCGTGCGCCCGAGCGCGCCCACGGCTAGCGCCCCTCCCGCATGGCCATCAACCGGCCGATGCGCTCCTCCACGGGCGGGTGGGTGCTGAACAGCCCGGCCATGCCGCCGGAGAAGGGGTTGACGATGAACATGTGCGCCGTGGCCTCGTTGCCGCCCTGCATGGGCACCTGCTGGGCGTAGCCGGAGATCTTGCGCAGGGCCGAGGCCAGGTGCTCGGGATGGCCGCAGAAGCGGGCCCCGGAGGCGTCGGCCTGGTATTCCCGGGCCCGGGAGATGGCCATCTGGATGAGCATCGCCGCCACGGGCGCCACGAAGGCCAGGGCCAGGGCGGCGATGGGGTTGCCGCCCTCCTCGCCGTCGCGCCCGCCCAGGCCGCCGAACAGCGCGCCCCACTTGATCATGCTGGCCACGTACATGATGACGCCCGCCAGCACGGCGGCCACGCTCTGGATGAGGATGTCGCGGTTGGCGACGTGGCCCAGCTCGTGGGCCAGCACGCCGCGCAGCTCCTCGGGGCTCAGCAGGCGCATGATGCCCTGGGTCACGGCCACCACGGCGTGCTTCGGGTCGCGGCCCGTGGCGAAGGCGTTGGGCGCCTCCTGGGGCAGCAGCGCGATGCGCGGCATGGGCAGGCCCGCGTTGCGCGACAGCTCCTCGACGATGGCGAACAGGCCCGGCGCGTCCTGGCGCTCCAGGATGCGGGCCCGGTACATGGCCAGCACCATCCGGTCCGAGAACCAGTAGCTGCCGAGGTTCATGGCCATGGCCAGGATGAAGGCGATGACGAGGCCGCCGCGGCCGCCCAGGGCGCCGCCGATGAGCATCACAAGGCCCGTGAGCAGGCCGAGCAGCAGTGCGGTCTTGAGAGTGCTGGTCATGATCCGTATGACTCCTTGTCGTGATGTCGTGTGGTGATGTCGCTGGATGGATCGGGCCGGGCGGCCCGGGAGCGCGGCGCGGGCGGGGCTAGCCGTCCACCTCGATGCGCAGCGGGCCGCCTGCGCGGCGCTTGGGGGCGGTGATGGTCAGCACGCCCGCCTCCAGGGAGGCGGTCACGGCGGCGGAGTCCACGCCTCGGGGCAGCCGGAAGGACCGCCCGAAGACGCCGCGCAGGCGCTCCATGGTGTGGTACACGCTGCCGTCCACGTCCCGTTCCGGGCGCGCGGCGCCGTAGACCACCAGCTCGCGGCCCGCGACGTGCAGCTCCACGTCCTCGATCCGCACCCCGGGCAGGTCCACCTGGATGACGAAGGCCTCGCGGGTCTCCACCACGTCGGCGGCGGGCTCGCGCACGGCGCCGCCCGGCGCGTCCAGGCGGCAGGACACGCCGCCGGGCCCGCGCCTGCGCGCCTGCGGGGCGCCGCCCAGGACGTCCCAGGGATTCCAGTCGTACTTGGCCATGGAAATCTCCCTCGGCGCGGGCTGCCCGCGCCTTTCGCGTTCCTCGGCTCAAGGTATTCACTTGCGCCCGGCTGTCAATGCCCCCGCGCGGCCCCCGGGCTGCGGGCGGGAAAAGGGACTCCCGCGCCCTTGCCAGGGGCCCCGGGCGCGGGGTATGCAACGGCCTCTTCGGCGCCCGGCGCCGCAACCCGCCGCCCCGGCGGACCATTTCACCGCACAGGAGACTCGCCATGCCCACCGCCCTGGACCTCGCCCTGGCCGCCATCCGGCCCCTGGACCCCGCCGCCGAGGACGCCGCACGCGCCCATCTGGACGACCTGACCAAGCCCCGGGGCAGCCTCGGCGTGCTGGAAGACGTGGCCGCACGCCTGGCGATGATCGCCGGGGACAAGGCCCCGGCCGTGGATCCGGCACGGATCTTCACCATCGCCGGGGACCACGGCGTGGTGGCCGAGGGCGTGAGCCTCTTCCCGCAGGAGGTCACCCGGCAGATGGTGGCCAACTTCCTGGCGGGCGGCGCGGGGATCAACGTCCTGGCGCGCACGGCGGGCGTGGGCGTGACGGTGGTGGACGCGGGCAGCGCGGGCGGGCCGTACCCCGAGCACCCGGACCTGGTGCAGTGCAAGGTGGCCGAGGGCACGGCGAACCTGGCCCTGGGCCCGGCCATGAGCGAGGAGCAGTGCGCGCAGGCGCTCGTAAACGGCATCGCCCTGGCCGACCGCGCCGCCGCCGAGGGCTGCCGCGCCGTGGGCACCGGGGACATGGGCATCGGCAACACCACGCCCTCCACGGCCCTGTACTGCGCCTATTTCGGCCTGGACCCCGAGGAGATGACCGGCCCCGGCACGGGCCTGGGCGCCGAGGCCGTGCGGGCCAAATGCGCCGTGATCCGGCGCGGGCTGACGGCCAACGCCGAGGCCGTGGCCAGCGGGGACGGGCTGCGCATCCTGGCCGCCCTGGGCGGGTTCGAGATCGCCACCCTGGCCGGGCTGTGCCTGGGCGCGGCCAAGAACCGCCTGGCCCTGGCCGTGGACGGCTTCATCTCCACGGCGGCCTTCGCCGCGGCCTGGAGGATCTGCCCGGCGGTGATGGACTACGCCTTCTTCAGCCACGCCAGCGCCGAGCCCGGGCACAAGCGGGCCGTGGCGGCCATGGGCGCGCGCCCGCTGCTGGACCTCGGCCTGCGCCTGGGCGAGGGCACGGGGGCGGCCCTGGCCCTGTTCCTGATGCGCTCGGCGGCGGCCGTGTATAATGAAATGGCCACCTTTTCCCAGGCGGGCGTCAGCGGCGCTGGCAGCTAGGCCCGGCCGGGGCGCCCGGCCCGCGCGGCCCGGCGCCCCGCCCCGGCC
>CAYUIN010000254.1:0-4595 GCA_964444695.1 uncultured Desulfocurvus sp. | reverse complement strand
GTTTTTCGCGGCGCGGCGCGGGCTCGCGGCCGCCCTCCCAGGCGGCGCGTTCCCAGGAGGAATCATGGACATCCCCGGATATACCGTTCGCGCCATGCGGCGCGAGGACCTCGACCTGGCCGTGCGCTGGGCCGCCCAGGAGGGCTGGAACCCCGGCCTGCGCGACGCGGCCTGCTTTTGGGAGGCCGATCCCGAGGGCTTCTTCGTCGGCCTGTACGAGGGCGAGCCCGTGGCGGTCATCGCCGCCGTGAACTACGGCGGCTTCGGCTTCGTGGGCCTGTACATCGTGCGGCCCGACATGCGCGGGCGCGGCTACGGCCACGCCCTGTGGCGCCACGCCCTGGCCCGCCTGGACGGCGTGACCCTCGGCCTGGACGCCGTCACCGCCCAGGAGGCGACCTACGCCCGCTCGGGCTTCGTCACGGCCCACGCCTCCATCCGCTTCTGCTGGGACCAGCCGCCGGACCCGTGCGTGGCCGAGCGCCTGGTGCCGCTGGAGGAAGTGCCCCTGCAGGACGTGCTGGACTACGAGGCCCAGTGCTTCCCCGCGGCGCGCGCGGGGTTCATGCGCTGCTGGACCACCATGCCCAACGCCCGGGGCCTGGCCGTGGTGCGTGGCGGGGAGTTCCTGGGCTTCGGCGTGGTGCGCACCTGCGAGGAGGGCAGCAAGATCGGCCCGCTGTTCGCCGAGGACTGCGAGATCGCCGAGACCCTGCTGCTGGGCCTGGGCGCGGCGGCGGAGCAGACGCCGGTCTTCCTGGACGTGCCGGAGACCAACGTGCGCGGCGTGCACCTGGCCGCGCACTACGGCATGACCGAGGTCTTCCGCACCGTGCGCATGTATCGCGGCCCGGAGCCGGATAGCGACGTCTTCAAGATCTTCGGCGTGACCAGCTTCGAGCTGGGCTGAGCCCCGCACCCTCCGCGCCGGAGCCCGACGGCCCGCCCGCAGCCCCAGGCCGCGCGGCGGGCCGTCTTGCGTCCTGGGGCGGTGGGCCGTTTTACGTCCTGGAGCGGCGGACCGTTTTGCGTCGATACGCAGCGGGTCGTCTTGCGCCGAGGCGCGCAAGACCGTCTTGCGCTCAGGCACGACGGACCGTTTTTCGCCCAGGCGTGGCGGGTTGTCTCGTGCCGAGACGGAGCGGGTCGTCTTGCGCCAAGGCATGGCGGACCATCTTGCCCAGGTACGGCGGACCGTCCTTCGCCCAGACGCGGCGCCCGGTCCCGCCCGCGCGTCGGACCGCCCCGCAGCCGCCTGGTCGGTACCGCATTTTTTTCGGTCCCAGCGCGAAGGAATCCTTATCAAATGAGTCTGAATTCACTGCGGGTGCTGTTTTTTGTCTTGATTGATTGACCAGTCAAGGCTATTGCTTCTCCCGGCGCTTGTGGGAACTTCGCGCCGTGGCGGACGGCTTCCAACCCCGTCCCCGATGCCTCCTACCAACCAGCAGAGAAAAGCCCCGGACTGCACTGCCCGGGGCTTTTCTCCGTTCTCGGCCCGGACGCGCCCGGCGCGGAGCGCGGGAAACCCGGCGGCGGCAGGCGGGCTGCTTCCGGGCGGAACGACAAGGGAGAGGGGGCAGGATCCGCAGGCAACAGCAGGGGAAATGGCGGAATCAATCTCGGAAGCAAACGCGGAATCAATCGCGCAGGGCGCGAGGCCTGTGCGGCGTGTTCCCGAACCAGGGAACCCCGCATCGCCTGGGTGCGTGGCGGTCGGTCGATGGACCGGGCGGCAGCGGCAGCGGCCGCGCCCTCAGCGGGCCGCCTGGCCCACGGGGCGCAGGCTGCGCAGGCCGTCCGCCGTGTACAGGGCCACGCCCGCCCAGATCAGGGCGAAGGTCGTCAGGTGCACCGTGGTGAAGGCCTCGCCGTACACGAAGACCCCCAGCAGGAACATGCCCGTGGGCGCGATGTACTGCATCACGCCCACCGTGGCCAGGCGCAGGCGCCGCGCCGCGAAGGCGAACAGCACCAGCGGCGTGGCCGTGACCACGCCCGCCCCGGCCATCAGCAGGTCCTGCCCCAGGCCCAGATGCCCCAGCGCGCCCACGCCGTGCGCCTCTTCCCAGACCAGGTAGCCCACGGCGGGCAGGCCCAGGACCAGCGTCTCGTAGAACAGCCCGTGCACGGACTCCACCGAGGCCACCTTGCGCACCAGCCCGTACAGCCCGAAGCTCACGGCCAGGGTCAAGGCGATCCACGGCGCGCGGCCGAACTGCCAGACCATGTTCAGCACGCCCAGCGTGGCCAGGCCGATGGCCATGGCCTGCACGCGACTCAGCCTGTCGCGGAAAAAGAGGAAGCCCAGCAGCACGTTGACCAGCGGGTTGATGTAGTAGCCCAGGCTGGATTCCACCACGTGGCCGTTGTTCACGGACCAGATGTACAGGAACCAGTTGCTGGACACCAACACGCTGCTCACGGCCAGCAGCGCCAGGTCGCGGCGCGAGGTCAGCGCCCGGCGCAGCGGCCCCCAGCCCCGGCGCACGGTCACCACCAGCGCCAGGAACACCAGGGACCAGGCGACGCGGTGGCAGAGGATCTGCATCGGCGGCACGGCGGCCAGGGCCTTCCAGTAGATGGGCAACAGCCCCCAGATGAGGAAGGCGATGAGGGCGGCGGGGACTCCGGCGCGCGAAGCCGGGGCGGTAGCGGGCATGGTCTGTCCTGGGCTCTGGTGGTGCAAGTCCCGGGAAGATAGTCCTTTTCCCCGCCGCGTCAAGCCGCCCGGCCCGCCCGGATCAGCCCCGCCGGGTGCGCACGAGCGCCACGGCGTAGCAGGCGAAGAGCAGCAGGTAGAACCCCGGCAGCAGGAGCCCCTGAGCCTTGAGCAGCCCGCCCAGCGCCACGCGCCCCACGGCCCGCAGCAGCCAGAACGTCCCGGCCAGGATGCACACCGTGCGGCCCATGGAGGTCTCGGTCATCTCCTCGGCGTAGCGCAGGGAAAGGTAGGCCAGGGTGAACAGCAGATAGGCCGTGCCGTAGTTCAGCAGATGCACGACGGCCCAGTTGCGTTCGGACAGGATGGACAGCTGCGTCTGCCAGTCCATCAGGTCGCCCATGAAGATGTGCACGCCCCCGAACACAAGGCTGACCAGCCCGCCGAAGCGGATGAGCAGGGTGCTGAACATGGTCGCGTCTCCCGTGTTGTACGCGCCGCCTCCCCCCGGCGGCGGTTTTGCGAAGATTCTACACCCCCGCGCCGGGCGCGGCAACGGCCCGCGCGAATTTTCATGCCCCCCCCCCGCCGCCCGCGCGCCCGCGCCGCCCGGACCCCGCACACGGCGCGTTATGCCCGGGCCGCCGTCTGCTATGCCTCGACCATGAGCGACACCATGCGACACGACACCAACGGCGACGGCCCCGGCGACTTCCACTCCCTGTGCGGCGGCGAACCCCTGGCGGCCTTCGGCCTGGCCCTGGGCCGCGAGCGGCCCGACCTGGAGATTCCCGGCAGCCCGGAGCGCTGCCTGCGGCGCTGGGCCCTGGAGGACGGCGGCGGCGGGCTGTGGGTCCTGGAACGCCTGTTCGGCGGCCAGCGCCACCGGCGCGAGGCCGTGGCCCGCGTGCCGCTCGGCCTGGACGCCCGGGGGCTGCCCGGCGTCCCGGCCTACCGCCCCGCGCCCGGCGGCCACGCGGCCCTGGAATGCGGCGGCGCCGTGTGGCAGCTCGCGCCGTACTTCCCCGGCGAGCCGCTGCCCCGCCCGGAATACATCGAGGACGCCGAGCGCGGCGCGTCCCTGGCGGCCTGGCTCTGCGCCATGCGCCGCGCGGCACACGCCCTCCCCGCCGAGGCGCTGCCCGAGGCCCCGGCCTCGCGACTGCCCGCCTACGTGGACGAACTGCTGGACACCGCCTCGCGCGACAACCCCGAAGTCCCCATGACCCTGGCCCCGGTGCTCAACTCCCTGGACTCCTTCTTCGAGGACTGGGAGGCCATGCCCCGGGCCCTGTGCCACGGCGACTTCCACCCGCTGAACGTCATCTGGCGCGGCCGGGAGGCGGCGGCGGTGGTGGACTGGGAGTTCACCGGCCTGGGCCCCGCGCTCTACGACGCCGCGAACATGCTCGGCTGCGTGGGCAGCGAGGACCCCACGGCCCTGGGGCGCGGCCTGTGCGCCGCCTTCGTGGACGGCCTGCGCAAGGGCGGCCTGCTGGACGACGGCGCCGCCCGCCACCTGGCCCCGCTGGTGGTGGCCGCGCGCTTCGCCTGGCTCAGCGAATGGCTGCGCAGGGGCGACGAGGAGATGGTGGACATGGAACTGGCCTACATGCGCCTTTTGGCCAACAGCCGCCCCGGCCTGGAACGCGTCTGGGGCCTGGCGTGACGCGCCGCTGGGACGTCGTCGTCGCCGGGGCCGGGGCCTCGGGGCTGTTCTTCGCCGCGCGGGCCGCGCGCCGGGGCCTGTCCGTGCTGGTCCTGGACCCCGGGCCCAAGACCGCGCGCAAGGTCCGCGTCTCCGGCGGCGGGCGCTGCAACTTCACCAACCTCGACCTCGGCCCGGAACACTACCTCTGCGGCACCCCGCACTTCACCCGCTCGGCCCTGGCCCGCTTCTCCCCCTGGGACGCCGTGGCCTGGCTGGGCGAAC
>CAYUIN010000253.1:0-4603 GCA_964444695.1 uncultured Desulfocurvus sp. | reverse complement strand
CCCCGGGACAAGAACCGCATCCAGGCCCCGCGGCCCCTGGCCATGTACATGGGCCGGGTGGCGGTGGAGAAGAACATCGAGGCCTTCCTGGACCTGGACCTGCCCGGATCCAAGGCGGTCATCGGCGACGGCCCGGCCCTGGAGCGGCTGCGCGCCCGCTATCCCCACGTGCTCTTCCTGGGCCGCAAGACCGGGCTGGACCTGGCCGAGCACCTGGCCGCGGCGGACGTGTTCGTGTTCCCCAGCCGCACCGACACCTTCGGCATCGTGCTCATCGAGGCCATGGCCTGCGGGGTGCCGGTGGCGGCGTATCCGGTGATGGGCCCGCGCGACGTGGTGCTCCACGGCGAGACGGGCTGGCTGGACCAGGACCTGGGCCGGGCCGTGCAGCGGGCGCTGACCATGGACCCGGCGGCCTGCCGGGCCCACGCCCTGCGCTACACCTGGGACAACAGCGTGACGCAGTTCCTGGACAACCTGACGCCCGTGGCCTAGCAAGGGTCCTGGGGGTTTACATCGCCCGGCACGGCGTTATCCTGTGCCCGTGGCGGCCCGCCGGGCCGCGCCCAACCAAAGGACGTGTCCATGCTCCTGTCGCTGACCATCGCCGCCGTCGTGCTCGGCTCGCTGACCGTGTGCGCGGTGACCTACTGGCTGTTCTGGGCCGCCGCGGCGGGCACGGAGCATATGGATCTGCTGCGCCGCCGCTTTTCCGGGCGGGTCTGGCTGCGGGGGGTGTGGGCCTTCGTGTCCAGCCTGGCCAGCCAGCTGGTGAGCGTGGTCCTGTATCCCGCCTTCCTGTTCCAAAAATACTGGCTGGCCCCGCCGCGCGACCTGGCCTCGGCCCGGCCGCCGGTGCTGTTCGTGCACGGCTACACGCACACCGCCTCGGCCTGGCTGCCGTTCTCCGTGTGGTTCCGGCGCGCCGGATTCGCGGACCTGCACGCCATCACCTACAACAGCCTGACCCTGCGCTTCTGCGACGTGGTGGACCAGCTGGAGGCCGAGGTGGCCCGGCTGCTGCGCGAGCGGCCCGGGCGGCCCGTGCTGCTGGTGGGCCACAGCCTGGGCGGGCTGGCCATCCGCGAGTTCATGAACACCAGCCCCCTGGCCGCGCGCGTGGGCGCCGCCGTGACGCTGGGCACGCCGCACCAGGGCAGCACCCTGGCCGGGCTGGCGCCCAGCCCCCTGGCCCGCAGCCTGCAATTCCGCGGCCCGCTGATCCGGGGCATCGAATCGCGCGACGCCCGCCCCGCCGCGCCCTGCCTGTCCATCTATTCGCCGCTGGACAACATGGTCCTGCCGCCGCAGGGCCTGCGCATCGCCAGCCCCGGCTGGACCGAGGTCGAAGGCGCGCCCGTGTGCCACGTGGGCATGCTCTACCACCGGCCCACGGCCAAGACAGTCCTGGAATTCCTGGAAAAGTCCTTGGAGAATCAGCCCGCGTGACGGGGCTTTGGATGCGCGGCCCGGCTCAGGCGCCGAGCCTGCGGTACAGGCGCAGGTAGTCCGCCGCCATGCGCTCGGCGGTGAAGCGCTTGCGGCCGTATTCGTATCCCGTTTCGCCCATGCGCCGCGCCTTGCCGGGCGTGGTCAGCAGGTCCGTCACCGCCTCTTCCAGCTCCGCCCAGCGCAGGCTGGCGATGCACACGCCCGCGTCCGGGTCCGCCAACTGCTCGGGGATGCCCCCGGCACCGAAGGCCGCCACGGCCAGGCCCTGGCTCATGGCCTCCAGCACGGTCAGCGGGTGGTTGTCCGCCTGGCTGGGATAGACCAGGACGTCCGCCGCGCGCATCATGGCCAGCATGGTCCTGTTGTCCACGTAGGGCCACAGGGTCACGCCGTCGTCGCGCCGCTCGTAGCGCCCGCCCCCGGCGATCCAGCACTGCGCGTCCGGCACCTGCCGCCGGATGCGCCCGAAACTCTCGATCCACTGCCAGCCACGCTTGTAGGCCGCCTCGGTGCCGCCGTGGGCCGCGAAAAGCAGCAGCCGGACCTCCGGGGCCACGCCCAGGGCGGCCCGGGCCTGGGCCTTGCTGGGCACGCGCTCCGGCCAGGGGATGCCGTTGGGGATGACCCGCACGTCCAGCCCGGGCAGGGCCTCGCGGGCCATGTCCGCGATCCAGCGCGAGGGAGCGGCCAGCGTGGGCCGCAGCTTGGAGAGCAGCTCGCGGCGCTCGGCGCACACGGCGTCGGCGGCCTCGTAGCCGCGCGGGCAGTCCGGCGTGCAGCGGGTGCGCCACTCGCGGCAGCGCAGCGGATACGGGCAGCCGCCGGTCAGCGCGCGGCAGTCGTGCAGGGTGATCAGGGTCGGCACGGCGGCGAACAGCGCCCCGCGCAGGCAGGACTGCCAGTCCTCGCTGGCGTGCAGGTGCAACAGCGCCGGGCCGTCGGCGGTAGCCCAGGCCCCGGCCGCCGCCGGGGAGATGCGCATTTCCGCGCCCGGGGTCTCGCCGTCGTCCACCTCCCAGCTCAGGGAGGCGTCGGCGCCCGCGTCCAGCAGGGCCTCGTGCAGGGTCCGGGCCACGCCCGTGGTCCCGCCCCGTGTGCGCAGCAGGGTGTGCGCCCGCACGCGCGGCAGCTCAGCCGTCCGTGCCGTCATCCACCCGCTCCAAAAGATCGTGCTTGAGGCACCACAGGATCAGGAACCGCGCCCGCTCCAGGTCCAGCCCGCAGGAGGCCATGACCTTGGGCAGAAGCTCCCCGGCGGTCAGGCCCTTGCGGGCGAAGAACACCAGCCGGGACACCGCCTCCGGGTCCACGCGGTCTTCCAGGCCGCCGTAGACGGTCAGGAAATCGCGGCCCCGGTACACGGCCTCGCCGCTGCGGCTCCAGCGCAGGGCCAGGTCCGGCCCGAAGGCGCGCGTGGGATAGCCCGCGAAGGCCCGGGCGTAGGGCATCTGCAAGGGGTGCAGGTGCCCGCGCAGGGCCTCGGCGTCCACGGGCTCGGCCCACAGCCCGTCCCACAGGGCCACGTGCCGCTCGGCCACCGAGCGCCAGGAGAATTCGGCCTCGGCCCGGGCCCGGGCGGCCTGGCCCAGGCGGCGGCGCAGGCCCTCGTCCATGGCCAGCAGGCCCAGGGCCCGCGCGCAGGCCGCGACGTCCACCACCGTCTGCTGCGCCAGGAGCAGATGCGAGAACCCGTCGTGCACCAGCGGGGCCAGGGCGTCCACGTCCGCCGTGGCGTCGGGGCCGATGGTCGGGACCAGCAGGCCCGTGGCCTCGTGCAGCACCAGGTCGCGGTAGCCGTCGTAGTCCGAAACCCCGGCGGGCAGCCCGGCGGCGGCGGCTTCCAGCACCGTCAGCCCGAAGGTCTCCTGGGGGTTGTCCACCGGGGACAGGAAGACGTCGGCGGCGTGGTACAGGGCGCGCTTGGCGTCCTCGTCCGGGCGCGGGACCAGGGTCAGGGCCAGGCCCGCGTTGGCGGCCAGGGCGCGCAGGGTTTCGGGGTAGTCGTCGCCGTCGTCCGTCCAGCCCGCCAGCAGCAGCCGCGCCCCGCCCGGGGCCGAGCCGGAGCCCGCCAGGCGGCGCATGGCGCGCAGCACGGGCACCAGATCCATCTTCGAGGCGTTGGAAATGCGCGCCAGGACCAGGGGCGCGAACACGCCGTCCGCCAGCCCGAACCGGGCCCGGGCGGCGGCGCGCTCCTGCCGCGTGGGCGGGCGCAGAGCCTCGGGGTCCACGCCCAGGGGGATACGCTCCAGGCGCGGCCTGGGCAGCGGGCCGTAATGCTCCGCCAGATGCCCGAACAGCGCCTCCAGCACGCCCACGGCCCCGCGCGATGTGGCCAGCACGCAGTCCCGCGCCGTGGCGCCCGGCCAGGCCAGGGCCAGCACGTCGCGCACGTAGCGCGTGTAGCTCAACGAATGCGTGGTGCCGGTGATGGGGAAGATTTCCGGGGCCAGGGCGTTGCGCAGCCGGGCCAGGTGGGCCGGATGGTTCATGCAGTCCGAGAGGTGGAAGCAGTGGTAGGCCGTGTGTGCCAGGGCCCCGGGCAGGGCACCCCGCGTGCGGACCACCAACCGCCCGGCGGCGTGCGCCTCCGGGAACTCCCGGGCCAGGAAGGCCGAGACCCCGTCGGCCAGGGCCTGGTCGCGCAGGAAGAAATGGTACGCGTCGTACGGATCCAGCCCCAGCAGCGCGCGCAGCAGGGCCTCGTTGGCCACGCTGCGGCCCATGATCGGCCCGCCTTCGTGGAACGGGTCCAGGGTGCCCCAGATTCTTGGTGATTTCATTGCGCGGAATGATACCGGGTTGCCCGGCCGCGTCAAGAGCCCGCCGCCCGGGCCAGGGCCCGGCGCTGGGCGACCTCGGCGGCGATGGCCCGCAGCGCGGCCACGTCTGCGGCGCGGGGGATGACGCCGCGCTTGAAGGGCACGGCCCAGGCCTCGCCCCGCAGCAGCGCCCGCGCCCAGGCCAGGACCTCGGGTTCGAAGAAATACTTGTTGTCCGTCACGATGCGGGCCTTGGCCCGGCCGTCGGCCAGGCGTGCGGTCCAGGAGAAATTGGCGCGGTGGTGGTTGTAGCGGAACAGGGGGCTGGGCACGCGCACGGCGGGCTGCGGGCGCGCGACGCCGAGGGCGGGACGCTGTTCGATCATGTC
>CAYUIN010000252.1:0-4616 GCA_964444695.1 uncultured Desulfocurvus sp. | reverse complement strand
GCTGTCGCGCTTCCCGGCCCCGAGGCCCGGGCGCTTGGGGCGGCTGGCCGGGCGCGCCGCGCGGGCCCTGGGCCTGGGCGGCGCCGGGCCGCGCCGCTACCGCGAGCCCCATTTCCATTTCGATCCCGCCTTCGAGGCCCTGCGCGGCGACGTCCACCTGGAAGGCTACTTCCAGAGCGAGCGCTATTTCGCGCCCGTGGCCCGGGCCCTGCGCGCGGAGCTGGCCTGGCCCGGCCCGCTGCCGGACGAGGCGGCGGCCCAGGCCGGACGCATCGCCGCCGGGCCGTCCGTGGGCCTGCACGTCCGCCGGGGCGACTACGTCCGCGACCCGCACATCGCCGCCACCCACGGCACCCTGGACCCGGACTGGCTGCGCCGGGCCGCGTCCCTGGCCGCCGAGGGGCTGCCCGCGCCGGAGTTCTTCGTGTGCAGCGACGACCCGGACTGGGTCCTGGCCGAGCTGGACCTGGGCGCGCCCTTCACCCTGCTGCGCGGCGGCTCGCCCCAGGCGGACCAGCACCTGCTCTCCCTGTGCTCCCGGCTGGCCATCGCCAATTCTTCCTTCAGCTGGTGGGCGGCCTGGCTGGGCGCGCGCGCAGGGCGGCGGGTTGTGGCCCCGGCGCGCTGGTTCGGCGAGGCCGGAGCCGCGCGCCGGACGTGCGACCTGTTCCCGTCCGGCTGGGAGGTGCTGTGAGCGTGCCCGCCGTCAGCGTCGTCATGCCCATGTACAACGCCGGGCGCTTCGTGCGCGCCGCGCTGGACAGCGTCTTGGCCCAGACCATGGGCGATTTCGAGTGCATCGTGGTCAACGACGGCTCCACCGACGGCTGCCGCGAGCTGGTGGCCGCCGCCGCCGCCAAGGACCCCCGCGTGCGGCTGGTGGACAACGACCGCAACCTCGGGCTGGTCCCGACCCTCAATCGCGGGCTGGGGCTGGCCCGTGCCCCGTTCGTGGCGCGCCAGGACGCGGACGACGTGTCCGCGCCCGGCCGCCTGGCCGCGCAGTTGGAGCGCATGCGCGCCCGCCCCGAGCTGGTGGCCCTGGGGACGTGCATGGAGGTGGTGGACGAGCAGGGGCGCTCCACGGGGGTCTTCGACGTCCACGGGCCGGACGTGCTGGTGCGCTGGAGCATGTTCTTCCATCATCCCTTTGCGCACCCGACGATGCTGTTGCGCACGGACGCCCTGCGCCAGGTCGGCGGCTACAGCGAGGCCTTTCCGCTGGCCGAGGATTTCGACCTCTGGGAGCGCCTGTCGGCCGTGGGCCGGTTGGGGAACCTGCCGCAGCGGCTGGTGCGCTACCTGCGCCACTCCCAGGCGGTGAGCGAGCGCCAGCGCGGCAGGCAGCTGGACTACGAATTGCGGGTCCGCCGCCGGATCATGAGCCGCGAACTGGGGCGCGACGTGCCCGCCGAGGTCGTCCGCTGGACGGCGGCCCCCGCCTTCGGGACGGACTCCCGGGGCGCGGCGCGCGATGCCGAGGGGCGGGAGCTGCGCGCCGCCTTCGCCCTGGTGCGCGAGCTGTGGGCCTCGTTCGCCGCGCGCGAGGCCCTGGAGCCGGAACAGGCGGCCCTGGTGCGCCGCGATACGGCGGCCAAGCTCGTCAACGTCTGCGCCGCCGCCGCCGCCCGGTCGACCGTGGCCGGGGCGGGGCTGTACCTGCGGGCCGTGGCTTTCCATCCGGCCCTGCTGGCGCCGCGCTCCCTGGGCCGCGCCCTGCGCGCCGGGGCCCGGGCCCTGGGCGGGAGGCGGGCGTGAGGATCCTGCACGTCAACGGGCATCTGGCCCAGGGCGGGTTGGAGGTCTATCTCCACGACGTGGCCCGCAGGCTGGACGCCCTGGGCCACGAGCAGGCCCTTTTGCACGGGCGGCCCGCCCCGTCGGGGCACGCCGCGCCGCGTTTCCCGGGGGCCGCGCATCTGGTGCCGGGGGTCACGGACATCGGCTGCCCGGGCCTGGGCGCCCGGCTGGCCGAGGCGCGCGAGGTCCTGCGCGGGTTCCGGCCCGACGTGGTCCTGCTGCACAAGGTCATGCAGCATGCCCTGGTGCGCGAACTGGTGGGCCATGGGCCCGCCGCGCGCTTCGTGCACGACGTGCAGCCCGTCTGCCCCGAGGGCCGCAAGACCCTCAACAGGCGCACGCCCTCGGGCGGGCCGGAGCTTTGCCCGTACGCCCTGGGCTGGGCCTGCCAGGCCCGGGCCTACGTCCACCGCTGCATGCCGCGCGACCCGCGCATCGGCCTGCCGCTCATCGCCCACCTGCGGGCCAACCTGGCCCTGCACCGGGAGCGCACGCCCATGGCCTGCCCCAGCGAGTTCATCCGCTCGCTGCTGCTGCAAAACGGTTTTGCGCCGGAGCGGGTCACGGTCCTGCCGCACTTCACCCAGGCGCCTCCGCCGGACGCCGCCGCCGGGCCCGCCGCCGGGGCGCCCACGGCGCTGTATGCCGGGCGCGTGCATGCGGGCAAGGGCCTGGGCGTCCTGCTGCGGGCCATGGCCCAGCTGCCGCCCGAGACGCGCCTGGACGTCGCCGGGGACGGACCGGACCTGGAAATGGTCAAGAATTTGTCTCGCGAGCTGGGCCTCGGCGGGCGAGTCGCGTTCCACGGCTGGCTGGACCGCGAGGCCCTGGACGCGCTGTACGCCCGCTGCACCGTGGCCGTGGTCCCGACGCTGTGCCGCGAGTCCTTCTGCATGGCGGGGATCGAGGCCATGGCCCACGCCAAGCCCGTGGTGGGCACGGATATGGGCGGGGTGCCGGAGTGGCTGGAACACGGGGTCACGGGGCTGCTGGTGCCCGCCGGAGACGCCGCCGCCCTGGCCGCCGCCCTGGGCAGAATTTTCTCAAGCACGGAAATTGCAAGCGAAATGGGCAGACAGGGGCGCGGGCGCGTGGAATCGCGCTTCACCCCGCAAAGGCACGTCCAGGGACTGGTCCGGCTGCTGGAGCGGACCGTCCGGGGCGACTGAGCCGGGCCCGACACGCCGGGACGTCACCGAAAAGGATTTTTGGATACGGCCCAGACCATGCGCATACTCGTCCTCACGCCCACTTTCCTGCCCGTGGTCGGCGGAGCGGAACTGCTGCTGCTGCACGTGTTCCGCCGCCTCGCCGCGCGCCACGAGGTCCTGCTCCTGACCCCGGAGCTGGCCCCGGCCCTGCTGGCGGCCCACGGCAACCCAGAGTACGACGCCCTGGTCAACTTCCCCGTGCGGCGCTACGCCGACCGCCTGAGTTTCATGAAGATCCCCGGCCACGGCCTGAGCCGGGGGCTGATTCCCCCGTTCTCCCTGTCCGCCGTGGGCGCGGTGCGCCGCGCGGTGCGGGACTTCGCGCCCGACGTCTTGAACGTGCACTACTGCATGCCCACGGGCCTGGCCGGGTGGTGGGCGCAGCGGATCATGGGCCTGCCCACGGTGCTGACCCTGGTGGGCCGCGACGTCCCCGGGCCGGGCGTGCCGCCGCTGTGGGGCTGGTGGCACCGGCGCATCGGCCTGGCCTGCGCCGGGCGGACCCACGTCACGAAATTCTGCCGCGACGCGGTCTACGGGCCGGACGCGGGCCCCCGGGGCGGGGAGATCATCTACAACGGCGTCAACGACGCCCCGGAGCCGGACCCCGAGCGGGTGGCGGCGCTGCGCTCGCAGCTCGGCGCCGGGCCCGCCGGGTCGCCGGACGCGCCGCTGATCTTCGCCCTGCAACGCCTGGACGGCCTCAAGCGCGTGGACGTCCTGCTGCGGGCCATGCCCGAGGTGCTGCGCGCGCACCCAGGCGCCGTGCTGGCCGTGGCCGGGGAGGGCCCGGACGCTGCGGCCCTGCGGGCCTTGGCCCGGGAGCTGGGCATCGAGGGCGCGGTGCGCTTCACGGGCTTCATCGCCGACGAGGCCGTCCCGCTGTACATGGACGCGGCGGACCTCTTCGCCTTCCACAGCACCTACGAGACCTTCGGCATCGTGCTGGCCGAGGCCATGATCCGGGGCCGGGCCGTGGTCTCCGTGGACGACCCGGCCATCGCCGAGGTGGTGGACCACGGGCGCACCGGCCTGCTGGCGCCCATCCTGGACCACCGGGCCATGGGCCGGGCCATGGCCGAACTGCTGGCCGACCCCGAGCGCCGCGAGGCCATGGGCCGGGCCGGGCGCGACAAGGCCCGCCGCCTGTTCCGCTGGGACGCCCTGGCCCCGATGTACGAGGACGCCCTGTCCCGGGCCGTCGCCGGGAGGCCGCATGGGCGCTGAGTCCCGCCGCCCGCGCGCGGCGCTGTTGTTCCATTACGCCGATTTTCACGGCGGGGGCGAGATCAGCACCGCCGAACTGGCCCGGGCCCTGGCGCGCGGGCCTTTCGAGCCCCTGGCCCTGGTGCCCGGGGAGGGCGAGATCGCCGCGCGCCTGCGCGAGGCGGGCCTGTCCGTGCGGGTCGCGGCCCTGCCGCCCCTGCGCGGGCGGCCATGGCGCGTGGCGTCGGCCCTGGCCGCCCTGGCGCGGACCCTGCGCCGAGAAGGGGCGGTGGTGGTCCATGCCGGGGGCACGCGGTCCTGCCTGTACGCCGGGCTGGCCGCGCACCTGGCCGGGGTGCCCCTGGTCTGGCACGTGCGCGAGACCAAGCGCGACCGGGG
>CAYUIN010000251.1:0-4622 GCA_964444695.1 uncultured Desulfocurvus sp. | reverse complement strand
CACACGGCGAACGAAGCCGCGCCCGCAGGCGGCGACGGCCCGCCTCCGGGCTACCGGCGGAACCCCGGGCGCGGGGCAGCCCCGTGGGGCGCGGGCGGAACACGGGCGCAAGCGCGGCGCAACGGCGCGCGGGAAGGCTGTGGGAGACGGGATTCGGTGCAGGGAGCGGAGCGGACGGCAGAGCGGCCAGCGGGGCGCCGGGCGGCATCCTCGGGCGGGCCCGCCTGGGGTGGCGGACGGGACGCCCTTTTCGGACTGGGCCGCCGGGCCCGGCAGGGCGCGGGCTATTCGACGGCGTCCTTGGCCTTGAGCTTCTTGTTGGCGAAGGAGCGCATCTTGCGGGCCTCGACGAAGTCCGGCCGCAGTTCCAGGGCCTTGGTGGCCATTTCGTCCACCTTCTCCCAGCGCTCCCAGTCGATGTACAGGCGCCCGATGTTGAAATACAGCCCGGCGTCGCCGCCGCCCAGGCGCAGGGCCTTGTTGTAGTACTTCTCGGACAGTTCGAACTGCTTCATCTTGCGCAGGACCATGCCCACCCGGTTGTAGAGGTGGGCCGACTCGGGAAAATCCTTGAGGGCCTCGGTCAGCCATTGCAAGGCGTCCTTGTCGCGGTCGTATTTGAGGAAAAGCTCGGCCACCTCGTACTTGAGGTCGGTGTCGTCGGGGTGTTGCAGCGTCAGCTTGTTGAAGATGAACTTGGCGTCCTTGAACTTGCCTTCCTTCAGCAGGATCTCGCCTCGCGAGAGCTGCTGGCGCTTGGTGTCGTCCAGGGCCTGGAGCATCTGCTGGGCCTCGGCCACGGCGTTGCCCTGCAGGTCGTCCAAGAGCTCCTTGAGGCTGGTCAGCAGCAGCTTCTCCTCGCCGTCCACGTGCTGCAGGACCATCGGGCAGACCTTGCGGAACTCCGGGTCGTTGTTCAGCATGTCCAGGGCCGCGTCCAGGCTGCGGGAGAATTCTTCCTTTTCGTGCTTGAGCAGGGGCGTGCGCAGGATGATGCCCACGGCGTCGTGCAGGGAGACGATGGCGGGAAGCAGTTTATCCTGCTTCAAATAGCCTTTGATACTGGAGATTTTTGAGCGGGCCTTGATCAGTTCGCTGGACATGCGTCGCTCCCCCGGCAGTTGCGGAACTCTCGTGGCGGGTTGCCGCGCCCCTCCCCCAGAGGCGCGGCGCCGGTCATCGGTACCGGGAGACTATTGCCGCATTCGCCTGGAAAGTCTAGACCCCGGCGTGCTCGCGAACCATATCCCTGAAACGCTTGAAGAAGTACCGGCTGTCGTGGGGGCCGGGGCTGGCTTCGGGGTGGTGCTGGATGGCCAGGATGGGCTTCTTGGTGTGGTGGAAGCCTTCCAGGGTTTCGTCGTTCAGGTTGACGTGGGTGATCTCCACGTCGCGCAGGGAGGCGATGTCCACGCAGAACCCGTGGTTTTGCGAGGAAATCTCGATGCGTCCGGTGGTCAGGTCCTTCACCGGATGGTTCAGGCCGTGGTGGCCGAACTTGAGCTTGTAGGTCTGCCCGCCCAGGGCCAGGCCGAGGATCTGGTGGCCCAGGCAGATGCCCGCGATGGGGTAGCGGTCCGCCAGGGCGGCGACGTTGTCCACCACGCCCTCGATGGCCGCCGGGTCGCCGGGGCCGTTGGACAGGAACACGGCGTCGGGCGCGAAGCCCTCGACCTCCCGGGCGCTGGTCCCGGCGGGGACCACGAGGATGTCGAAGCCCTGCTGCTCCAACAGGCGCAGGATGTTCCACTTGATGCCGAAATCGTAGACCACGACCTTGGGGCCGGTGCCCTTCCACTGGTGCCTGCCGTCGGTGATGGGCGCGTCCTCGGGGGCCTCGCCGGTCCAGACGTAGGGCGCCTTGGGCGACACACGGCTGGCCAGGTCCAGGCCTTCCATGGACGGGATGGCCTGGGCGCGGGCGACGAGCTCGGCCGGGGTGGCGTCGTCGGTGCTGATGACGGCGCGCTGGGCGCCGTGCATGCGCAGGTGGCGGGTCAGGGCGCGGGTGTCGATGCCCTCGATGCCCATCACGCCGTGGTCCGCCAGGTAGTCGGGCAGGCTCTTCTTGGCGCGCCAGTTGCTCGGCACCTTGCAGCATTCCTTGACGATGAACGCCTCGACCCAGACGCGCGAGGATTCCACGTCGTCCAGGTTCACGCCGTAGTTGCCGATGAGCGGGTAGGTCATGCACACCATCTGGCCCGCGTAGGACGGGTCGGTGAGCACTTCCTGATAACCGCTCATGCCGGTGTTGAAGATGGCCTCGCCCTGGGCGTTGCCCTTGCCGGTGAAGGACGTGCCCTCGAAGAACGTTCCGTCTTCCAATGCCAGGAATGCTTGCATCAGCCTTTCTCCGCGAGTCGCGCTATGACTTTGTCCACGTCTTCGGGCCGGTCCACGCCGCAGGTGCGGTGCGTGGTCGGGACGACGTAGATGGGGATGTCGTTTTCCAAGAGGCGCAGCTGTTCGAGCTTTTCGCACCGTTCCAGTTCGCTCGGCCCAAGCGCCGTGAAGCGCCTGAGCGCCTCCATGCGGAAGGCGTAGAGCCCCACGTGCCCCCAGTAGGTCCCCCCGCCGCCGTCGCGGTCGTAGGGGATGGGCGCACGGGAAAAATATAAGGCGCCGCCGCGTTTCGTCCAGACCACCTTGACCTGGTCCGGGTCGGCGGCCTCGGCGGCGTCGATGCGCGTGGCCAGCGTGGTCACGCGGATGGCCGGGTCCGCGAAGGGCTCCACCAGGGACGTGAGCATGGCCGGGTCCAGCAGCGGTTCGTCGCCCTGGATGTTCACCACCACGGCGTCCTCGGGCACCGAGAGCTGCTCGGCGGCTTCCAGGACCCGGTCCGTGCCGCTGGCGTGCTCCGTGCCGGTCATCAGCACCGGGACGTTGTACTTGCAGGCCGCGTTGTAGATGCGGTGGTCGTCCGTGGCGACCACGACCTTGCCGAACAGCGGGCAGCCGATGGCGCGCTGGTACACGTGCCAGACCATGGGCCGCCCCAGGATGTCGGCCAGGGGCTTGCCGGGAAAGCGCGTCGAGGCGTAGCGCGCGGGGATGATCCCGTAGCAGGGAGGCAGCTGCGGCATGGCGTTCAGAGGTAGCTCACGATGCGGTTGACGGCTTGTTCGGTCCCGCCCCGGCGCCCGTCCACGTAGGCGCCGATCTTGGCGCGCACCACGGCGCGGTCCGGCGGGCGGTTCAGGAGCCGGACCAGGGTCTCGGCCAGTTCCTCGGCGCCGCGCACTTCGCGCAGCAGCCCCTGGTCCACGACCTCCCGGCCCACCCAGGAGAAGTTGGACCAGTGCGGCCCGCTGACCGGGACGATGCCCTGGGCCAGCGGCTCCAGGAAGTTCTGCCCGCCCAGGGGGCGCAGGCTGCCGCCCACGAAGGCGGCCCGGCAGAAGGCGTAGGCCCCGGACAGCTCGCCGAAGACGTCCCAGAGGACCACGCTGCCCGCGGGCGGCGGCCCCGTGAGGCCGGAGCGCATCACGGTCGGCAACCCGGCTTCATACAGGGCTTCGCGCCAAAAGTCGAGCCTGTGCATGTGGCGCGGAAACAGGGCCAGGTTCGTCCCGGGCCGGGCGGCGTGGAGGCGCGTAACCGCGTCCAGGACCTCGGGCTCCTCCTCGCGGCGGATGGAGGCCAGGGCCGCCCACGGCGCGCCGGAGCCCATGATCCGCGCCAGGGGCGAGTCCTGGTCCGCCGCGCCCTCGGCGGCGTCGAAGCGGTCGAACTTGATGTTGTGCATCCGTTCCACGCGCCCGGCGCCGAAGAGGATGGAAAAGCGCAGCGCGGCCTCGGCGGAGACGGCCATGACCCTGTCCGGCGCCAGCTGCGTGAGCAGCCGCGCGGCGCAGAGGTAGCCCGCCAGGCTGCCGGGGTTCATGCGCGCGTTGACCACCAGCACGGGCACGTCCTGCTCCTTGGCGGCGGCCAGCAGCCCGGGCCAGATTTCCGTCTCCAGCAGCACCAGGACCTTGGGGCTGGTGCGCTCCATGGCCCGGTTCATCAGCGCGGGTTGGTCGAAGGGGCAGTACGCCGGGACGAGGCTCACCCCGGGTTTGGCCGCGGCCACGTCCTGCGCGGCGCGCTCCAGGACCTCGCGGCCCTGGCGGGTGTTGGTGGTCGCCAGGATGCGCACCTCCCGGCCCTCGGGCATAGCCAGGGCCAGCTCGCGCGCCAGGTACGCCTCGCCGCCCGAGGCCGCCTGCACCCAGACGTCCACGAAGCCCTCGGGGAACTCGCGCAGCGTGCGCTGGGAGAAGCCCTCGCGCAGGCGCGGGGCCAGCAGCAGCGCCGGGATGGCCGCGTACCAGGCGGCGTTGTACGCCGCGAGCAGCGCCCGCAGGCCGCCGGACAGCGCCACGGCCTAGGCCTCCCGCCCGGCGCGCGCCAGGCCCAGTTCGATCAGCCGGGCGATGAGCGCGTCGAAGTCCAGGCCCACGGCGGCGGCCTCCTGGGGCAGCAGGCTGGTGGCCGTCATCCCGGGCAGGGTGTTGACCTCCAGCAGGTACGGCGCGCCGTCCGCCACGATGAAGTCCGCCCGGCTGTAGCCCGTCAGGCCCAGGCCCCGGTGCGCGGCCAGGGTGATCTCCTGGATGCGCGCGCTGAGCGCCCCC
>CAYUIN010000250.1:0-4640 GCA_964444695.1 uncultured Desulfocurvus sp. | reverse complement strand
ACGAAAAAACGCGCAACCGCCATGCGGTTGCGCGTTTTCCTTTGCGCCGGGGCCGGGCCGGATCAGGCCACGGGGCAGTCCTGCGCCGCCTGCTCGCGGCCGGCGACCATGCACTGCTGGGCGCGGCGCATGATGGCCGCCGGGTCGTCCCCGGGGCGGACCACGGCGCCGCCCACGGACAGGGAGACCCGCACCTCCCGGCCTTCGCGCAGGAACCAGGAGTTGGCCACGAAGGTCCGCATCCGCGAGCCGATGGCCGCCAGGGCGTCGGGGGCGGCGTTGGGCACCACCACCAGGAAGTTGCCCCCGCCCAGGCGGCAGACCACGTCCAGCTCACGGCAGGAGGCCAGAAGCGAGCGCGCCGTCATGCGCAGGGCCCTGTCCGCGTCCTGGGGGCCGTAGGTCTGGCGCACGGCGTCCAGCCCGCCGACGCCCGCCATCAGCACGCCGAAATCGATGCCGTATTCGCGCCGCTCGCGGAAGCGGGCCTCCAGGGCCAGGTCCGCGTAGCGGCGGTTGCCCAGGCCGGTGCGCCCGTCCAGGTAGGCCTCGCGGCGCAGTTCCTGGATCTCGCGCAGCACGCGGCGCCGGGCCGTGGCCTCGGAAAAGACCTCCACCGCGCCGACGATGGCCCCGTCCCCGCCGTACAGCGGCGCGGCGCGGACCACCACGGGCACCCGGTGCCCCTCGCGGTGGTGCAGGAAGACCTCCATCTCGCGGTGCTCGCCGTCCTGCATGCTGGCCCGCAGCGGGCAGCCCTGGCGGCAGAGGTCCGTGCCCTTCTCGTCGATGTGGCGCAGGATGCCGTCGGAACACGACGAACCCAGCACCTCCTCGCGGCTGTATCCGGAGATGCGCTCGGCGGCGTTGTTCCAGAAGGTGATCCTGCGCTCGAAGTCCACGTAGTAGACCCCGTCGAACAGGGAGTTCATGACCGCGTCGTGAGCCGGGGAGGGTTGCACAGCGCCCTTCTCCTCGCGTTTGGGCCGGGCCTAGGGCCGACCGAGGGACAACAGGTGGGCCGTCAGGTCGCGAAAATCCTTTGTCCCCAGGTACCATTTCGGCATGCACTGGTCCAGTGCCCCGCCGTCCGGGTCCACGGACTGCTCCAGGGCCCGGCGCAGGGAGTCCACGTCGTAGGGCGCGCCTTCGCGCCCGGGGCGGGCTCCGGCCAGGGTGGCGAAGTCCACCGCCGGGGCGGCCAGGTCGCACTGCAACGGGAACATCCCGCCCAGGCCCGTGGGCCCGTGGCAGGAGGCGCAGCTGCCGCCCTGCATCTGCAACCAGCGCGGCCCGCCCATGAACTGGGCCCGCTCGACCCGGAAGTTGTATCCCGCCAGGAACAGGAGCTTGCCGCCCAGCGGGTCCGCGCCCTGGGCGAAGGCCCGGGCGTCGGCCAGCGGGTCCTGGGCGCGGGCGGGCCCGCAGGCCAGGGCCAGGGCCAACACGGCCGCCAGCAGCAGCGCGCCGCGCCTCACGATCCGCTCTCCGGGTCCCCGTGGGACGGCTTGCGGCCGTTCTTGTTCTTCCACCACGACTCGTCCTGGCTCAGGTACCACCAGTCGGTGTGGTCCGTGACGCTGACCTGCGCGGCCAGGGCCTTGCCCTGGTCCGTGCGCAGCCGCTCCAGGGCGGACTCCATCCACTTGCCCGCGTAGCGGTTGCCCAGGTCCAGCTGCTCCTTGAGGTTCAAGATCAGGTCGATCTGGTCCGCGTCCTGGGCCAGGGCGGCCTCGGGCGACTCTACGCCCTCCAGCTCGCGCCACATGCCCAGCAGCGCCCCGGACAGGCCGGTGCCCGCCGCGGCGTCGCGCAGGGCGCGGGTCCGCTCCGAGGCGTTGTAGGCCCGGTTGACGTAGTTGAAGTCGCCGGTGCGGGCCTCGTGCAGGTCGTGGAACAGGCACATCAGGGCCGTGCGCGAGGCGTCGGCCCCGGCCATTTCGGCCAGCACCCAGCCGATGACGGCGGTGCGGAAGCTGTGTTCGGCCACGTTCTCCTGCCCGGTGCCCAGGAACTGGTAGCCCGTGCGCGGGGTCTTGCGCAGCATGCCGACCTCGAACAGGAAGTCGGCCAGGCGTTTCATGCGGTCCGCTGCCGGGGAACCGGGGGTCTCACTGCTCATAAGGCTGCAATCCTTTCGCGCCGCTCAGGTGCGGTAGTCGGCGTTGATGGACACGTATTCGTGGCTCAGGTCCGAGGCCAGGAGCACCGAGCCGCCCGGGCCGTCGCCCAGGGTGACGTCGATGTCCACGTCCTGGCGGCGCAGCACCGGGGCCATCAGGGCGTCGATGTCCAGGTCCACGGGGCGGCCGTTTTCGAAGATGGTCATGCCCCCAATGGCGATGGTCACGGCCTGGGGGTCGAAGCGGGCCCCGCTGCGGCCCAGGGCGGCGGCGATGCGGCCCCAGTTGGCGTCCTTGCCGTACAGCGCGGTCTTGACCAGGGGCGAGTTGCCCACGGCGCGCACGGCCAGCTCGGCCTGGGCGTCGTCCTCGGCCCCGGCCACGGTGATGCGCATGACCTTGGTCCCGCCCTCGGCGTCCTGGACGATCATGTAGGCCAGGTTCTGGCAGACTTCGAGCAGCGCCTCGTACAGGGCGTCGGCAGCCTCGCCCTCGGCGCTCACGGGCTCGCCCGCCAGGCCGGAGGCCAGGGCGAACACGCAGTCGTTGGTGCTGGTGTCGCCGTCCACGGTGATGCGGTTGAAGCTCTCCTCGACGGCCTGGCGCAGCATGTCGCGCCACAGCGCCGGGTCCACGGCGGCGTCCGTCAGCACCACGCCGAGCATGGTGGCCATGTCCGGGCTGATCATGCCCGCGCCCTTGCAGCTGCCCAGGACCACGGCCCCGGACCCCGCGACCTGGGCCCAGGCCAGCTTGGGGAAGGTGTCTGTGGTCATGATGGCCTTGGCGAAGTCCAGCGGCCCGGCCTTGCCGAAGCTCTCGCGCAGCTGGGGCATGGCCGCCTGCCAGCGGTCCATCTTCAACTGCGCGCCGATCACGCCGGTGGACATGGGCAGGATGTCCGCCTCGTCCAGCCCCAGGTTGCCCGCCACCAGCTCCAGGGTGGCGCGGCAGTTGGCCAGGCCCTCCTCGCCGGTGCAGGCGTTGGCCTGGCCGGAGTTGGCCACCACGGCGCGGGCCGTGTTCGAGGCGGCCACGGCGTCCATGGCCACCAGCACGGGCGCGGCCTTGAAGGCGTTGGTGGTGAACACGGCGGCGCTGGCCGCCGGCCCCCTGGCGGCCACGACGCCCAGGTCCAGGCGCCCTTCGCGCTTGAACCCGGCCTGGGCCACTGCAAAGCGGAATCCCTGGGGAATCAGCATCTTGTGCTCCAATATCGGTCCGGCTGCGGCGGCGGTTCCGGGGCCTCCCCGGGCCGCGCGCGGCCAAAGGGGACACGATACATGCGGGGGCCGGGGTTGTAAATTGCCGCGCCCGGGCCCAGACGGCGAAGGCCCCGCCGGAGCGGGGCCCTCTGCGCTCCCGGCCGGGCCGGGAGGAGGAAACGTCGGCCCTACTCGGAGGCCGCCTGGTATCCGGCGCCCTTCCAGGCGAAGATGCCGCCGGGCATGCGCACCACGTTGGCGTAGCCCAGCTTGCGGGCCCACACCGCGCCGTTGTGGCTGCGGGTGCACTTCACGAAACCGCAGTAGACCACGATGAGCTTGTTCTTGTCCGGGCCCAGCAGCGCCTCGTAGTCGGCCTCGGACTTGCCGTCGGTCTCGGCGGCGTTCCAGGTGTCCATGTCGGGGATCGGGAACAGGAACTGCACCGCGCCGGGCACGTGCTCCTTCTTGAAGCTGGCCTCGTAGGGCATGGTGTCCACGATGACCACGTCCTCGCCCGCGTCCAGCTTGGCCTTGAGCTCCTGCACGGAAATCACGCCGTAGCCGCCGCGCAGCACTTCGCGCACCAGCTTCATGCCCATCTGCTCCTTTTCCACTTCCTGCTGGAACTTGTCGCCGCCCGCGACGGCCTTGACCTTGTCGCAGGCCGACAGGCCAAAGACCAGCAGCACGGCCACGCACACCGGAACCAACCGTTTGAGAACCCGCATCATACTCCTCCCGTGGTTTTCTTCCCAGCCTGCCGCACGGCGGCCCATCCCGTCCTGCGGCGCCACCAATAGGCGAATCCGATCACAGCCAGAAGGCCCGCATCGCGCCACATGGCGTCCCGCAGACCGTGGTAGGCCGCGCCTTCGGGGTCCTGCGGGCCGTAGCAGCCGCAGTCCACGTCCAGGCCCAGGGCGATGCCCCAGCCCAGCACGGCCATGAACATCAGGGTCAGCGCCAGCACCGTGCCCAGGCTGCCCCGCAGGTCCAGCACCAGGCCCAGCCCGGCCAGGACCTCCAAGAGCGGCAGCCCCAGGGCCACAGGCCCCAGCAGCGGCTCGGGCACCAGCCCGTAGCCCGCGATGACCGTGGCGAAGGCCGCCGGGTCCATGAGCTTGCCCAGCCCCGCGTACACGAACACGCAGCCCAGCAGGAGCCGCGCCCCGAGATACGCCCAGGCGCCAAGGGGCGCCGGGCCCGTGACCGGGGTCCGCTCCAACCGGATGTCTGCCTCGCGCATGCCGCCTCCCCCCGCGCCGGGCCCCGGATGGGACGCGGCGCGAATGCACATCAATTACACGAC
>CAYUIN010000249.1:0-4640 GCA_964444695.1 uncultured Desulfocurvus sp. | reverse complement strand
GGGCCAACCCGCAACACACCAACCTCGTCCAGGTCGCCCTGGCATAAGGAGGCGCGTCAT
Organism: uncultured Desulfocurvus sp.; assembly: GCA_964444695.1. GTDB lineage: Bacteria > Desulfobacterota > Desulfovibrionia > Desulfovibrionales > Desulfovibrionaceae > Desulfocurvus. The sequence goes on along the minus strand of CAYUIN010000249.1, from coordinate 4,580 downwards.
GATCGATCTGAACCAGGAACTGGCCTTCGTGTTCGACGCGTCGCGCTGCAACGGCTGCAAGGCCTGCATGATCGCCTGCAAGGACAAGCACGACCTGCCCGTGGGCGTGAACTGGCGCAAGGTCCTGGAATGCGCCGACGGGCAGTGGACCGCCAACCCGGACGGCACCTACTCCCAGACCGTGGGCGCCTACTACGTGTCCGTGGCCTGCAACCACTGCGAGCGCGCGGCGTGCATCGATGCCTGTCCCACCGGGGCCATGATGCGCGTGGAAAACGGCATCGTGGCCATCGACGCCGAGCGCTGCGTGGGCTGCGGCAACTGCCTCTGGAACTGCCCCTACGGCGCCCCGGCCCTGGACATCGCCAAGAAGCACATGACCAAGTGCGACATGTGCCGCGACTTCCTGGCCGCAGGCAGGGAGCCCGCCTGCGTGGCCGCCTGCCCGAGCCGCGCCCTGGCCGTCGCCCCGCGCAAGGAGGCCGCCCGGCGCCTGGGCAGGGCCGACGTCGCCCCCCTGCCCCCGGCCTCGATCACAGAACCCAACATGTCGGTCATCGCCCACCGGGGCTCCTTGCCGGTCGGCGTCTCGGCCTCCGTGCTGGCCAACAGGGAGGAATTCTAACCATGTCCTATGAATACACCCTCGTCATCTTCACCGTCCTGGGCCAGCTGGCGGCGGGCATCGTCCTGCTGCTGTGCCTCACGGGGCTGCACGCCCACCCGGAGGCCGAGCGCCGCGCCTGGAAGGCGGTCCTGATCCTGGGCGTCGTGGCCTCGGTCTCGGCGGCCCTGCACCTGCGCTCCCTCGGCCCGGCGGTCTACAGCATGGGCAACGTGGGCTCGTCCTGGCTCTCGCGGGAGATCCTCGCGGGCGCCGTGTTCGGGGTCCTGGCGGTCCTGCGCCTGACCAACGTCCTGAAGGCCGGGGCCAACTGGCTCACGGCCGTGGCGGGCATCGCCTTCGTGCTGACCATGAGCCAGGTCTACGCCCAGAACGCCGTGGCTCCGCTGTGGAACACCTGGGGCTCGCCGCTGTCCTTCCTGGGGACCATGCTCCTGCTGGGCGGGGCCGCCATCCTGGTCGTCGCGCCCGAGGCCAGGCGCAATCAGGCCCTGGTCGTCAGCCTGAGCGCGGCCCTGGCCGGCGCGGTGTTCACCCTGGTCCTGCCCGCCTTCTGGCTGGGCGGCATGCTGCGCTCCCTGGACCCGGTGCTGCTCGGCGTGTTCTCCACGGCGGCGGTGGGCCTGACCCTGACGCAGACGGCCTGCTTCGCCACCGGAGGCGTGCTCATGGCCTGCGGCATCTCCAGGGCCAGGGGCCTGCTCCTCGCGGGCTTCGTCCTGCTGCTCGCGGGGGCAGTGGTCGGGCGGATGCTGTTCTACGCGGCCAACATCCGGCTCGGGATGTGAGGAGGCGCCATGACCACGACAACGACACGCCACGGACACGGCGACACCCCCACGCGCGGTCCGGCGCAGGGTCCGGCGAACGGTCCCGCGCGGACGCATGCGACCCGGGCCATGGCCCGGGGCAACGGCCGCACCCTGCTCGGCTCGTTCCTGCAATTCGCCGGGGCGGCCATAAGCGGCTTCCACGTCCTGGCCGAGGAGCCGGGCCTGCCCGTCCTGGCCCGGGCCGCGAGCCTGACCGACGCGTGGCACGTGTTCTTCGCCAAGGCGGACCTCCCGGCCCCGCTGGGCCCGCTGCGGGCGGACATCGAGCGCCTGCGCTACGATGAACGGGCCCGCGCCCAGGCCATGGCGGACTACAACGCCCTGTTCAAGGCCCCGGAGCTGCCCGTGCCGCTGTGGGAATCCCTCTGGCTGTCCAGGGAGAAGATCCTCTTCGCCCAGGAATGCTTCGAGGTCCGCGACTGGTACGGGCGCTTCAACTGGGAAATCAGCACGGCGGGCTACGAGGCCGAGGACCATATCGGCTTCGAGACGGCCTTTTGCGGCTGGCTTTTCGACGCGGCCACGAGCGGGCAGAGGGCGTCCCTGGACGACGTGCACGACTTTCTGAGGGGGCACTACCTGCGCTGGGCCCCGGAATGCATCGGCAGACTGTCCATGGCGGCCGTGACGCCGTTCTGGTCGCACCTGCTGATCTCCGCCGCCCTGTTGACCAGGGGGCTCGAACAGGAACTCTAGACGGCCCGGCGCGCAACGGGGGCCGCGGTCCGCACGGGCCGCGGCCCCATCCTTTGATCCGGGGCCCGGGGCCTTGCGCCCGCCGCCGAAGGCGGGCATACTCGCGCCGCCGCGCGGCCCGCGCGGCCCGCCCCGCGCACCCGAACACTGGACAGCCCGCATGGACAGCCTGTTTACCGCCCTGATCCTCGGCCTCGTGGAAGGCCTGACCGAATTTCTGCCCGTGTCCTCCACGGGGCACCTGATCCTGACCGGGCACCTGATGGGCTTCACCGGGGACAAGGCGGCGACCTTCGAGGTCGTGATCCAGCTCGGGGCGATCCTGGCCGTGGTGGTCATCTACCGCGACCGCTTCCTGGGGCTGCTGCGGCCCGATCCGGTGCGGGCGTTTTCCGGGATGCGCGGGCTGTGGCTGCTGTTCCTCACCACCCTGCCGGGCGGGCTGGCCGGGCTGGCCCTGCACGGGCCCATCAAGGAATACCTGTTCGGGCCGCAGACCGTGGCCTGGGCCCTGGCCGGGGGCGCACTGGCGATCTTCGCGGTGGAGGCCCTGCCCCGGCGCGAGGCCGTGCGCGGGCTGGACGAGATGACCCCGAAGCTGGCCCTGGGCGTGGGGCTGTTCCAGTGCCTGGCGCTGTGGCCGGGCTTCTCGCGCTCGGCGGCGACGATCATGGGCGGCATGCTGCTCGGCCTGCGCCGCCCGCTGGCCGCCGAGTACTCGTTCATCGCCGCCGTGCCGATCATGGTCGCCGCCACCGGCTACGACATGCTCAAGAACATCGGGCTGTTCAGCGCGGCGGACCTGCCGCTTCTGGGCGTCGGGTTCGTGGTCTCCTTCCTTTCGGCCTGGGCGGCGGTGCGGCTGTTCATCGGCTTGGTGGGCCGCATGACCCTGCGCCCCTTCGCGGTCTACCGTCTGATTCTGGCCGCGATGGTCCTGATTTTCCTGGTCTGAGCCGCGCCCCGGGAGCCCCGTCCCGGGCGCAAAAAAAGGGCCTTCAACCCCTTGCAATTTGTCCCGGAAGCTCTTATAAGCCTTTCTCCCGAACGCGGGAACCCCGTGGCGAGGTAGCTCAGTCGGTCAGAGCATGCGGCTCATATCCGCAGTGTCGGAGGTTCAAGTCCTCTCCTCGCTACCACAGAACTCACAACCCCCTGACTCGTCAGGGGGTTTTTCTTTTTGGGCCGCGCGGCCGGGGCCGGGGAGAAAATGGGGCGGGCGCGGAAGGCGCGGCCCGTTTCCCGGGCGTTTCGGCCGGGTCCGGGACGCGGGGAATGCATGCGGGTTCGATTTTGGGTTGATTTCAAGTCGAATACGACCATACTCGCCCTATGCCGGACGGCGTCGCGCCGCGCCCCGTCCGCAGAGCACCGTCCGCCGCCCGCCCGACGGACCGAACGCTGAGACGACAGGAGCCGCCATGAACCCGTTACGGGCCTTGAAACGACGCATTTCGCAGAGGCTGCGGGGCATCATCCGCTCGGAGATCGAGGCCGCCATCCCGCTCATGCAGCGCATAGCGGATTTCGCCGCCAGCGCCCCCGAACAGCGGCAGTCGGCCCACGACCTGACCCGGGACCCGCTGGCCAACGCGCCCCGCTACGCCACGGTCGTGGAGCGGCTGCGCGTGGCCGGGGTCCCTGTGGAGCCGAGCCCCGTCGACGCCGAGGACTTCGAGCGCTGGCGGGCGCAGTTCCAGGCCGTGGCCGAGCATTGCCGCCACTTCGGCGAGGTGCGCGTGGAAAAGGAGCTGGAGTACTACCTGTCGTACAGGCAACTCGCGCCCCAGGCCGGGCAGGTCTACATCGACGTCGCCGCCTCCTCCTGCACCCTGTTCCAGGTCCTGCGCGGGCAGGGCGTGGACGCCTACCGCCTGGACCTGTCCTACCCGCCGGGGCGCCACGGCAACGACATCGGGGCCGACGCCGCCCGTACCGGCCTGCCGGACGCCTTCGCCGACCACCTGGCGGTCCACTGCGCCCTGGAATGCTTCGCCGGGGACGCGGACGTCCGCTTCTTCCAGGAGGCGGCCCGCATCCTCAAGCCCGGCGGGCGCTGCGTCGTCGTCCCCCTGTACGTGAACGAGACGCACTACGTGACCTCCAGCCCTTACAGCAGAAACGGCGCCAGCCCGCAGACGGCGGACCCGGAAGGCCTCTTCCTGTGGCGCGACGACTCCTACGTCGTGCCCTTCGACCGGGCCTACAGCCCGGAGACCTTCGCCGCGCGCATCCACGCCGCCCTGCCCCCGTCCCTCACGGGCCGCGTGCTTTACGCGGACAACATCCCGGAACTCATGGGCCGCTATCCCGGCCAGCGCATCTACTGCTTCCTGCAATACCTGGTGGAGAAGCGCTCCTGAACCCTGTCGCCCTTCTCGACCCGGCCCAAGGTGAGCCCCGCCAAGCGAAACACCCGGCGCCTG
>CAYUIN010000248.1:0-4651 GCA_964444695.1 uncultured Desulfocurvus sp. | reverse complement strand
GGGCTGCGCGGCGCGCGGCTGCCGGGCACCCTACTGGGTCGGCGCCGGGCCCAGGGCCTCGACGTCGGCCCGCATCCGGGCGCAGTCGGCGGGGTCCAGGTCCAGGTCCCCGGCCGGGGCGTTGGCCCGGGCGTGTTCCGGCTTGCGCGCGCCGCACAGGACCACGCTGATCCCCGGCTGGGCCACGGTCCAGGCGATGACCAGCTGGGCCAGGGTGCAGTCGTATGTATTGGTCAGGTCCGTCCAGCCGTCCAGCACGTCCAGGGCCCGGCCCCGGTTGGCCGGGAGCAGCCAGGGCTGCGTGCTGCGCCGCTCGCCCGGGGCGAAGGTCGTCTCGCGGGAGAAGGCCCCGGCCAGCAGGCCCTGTTCCAGGGGCGAGTAGGCCAGCACGGCCACGTTTTTTTCCCGGCACTGGGGCAGGGCCTCGCGCTCCAGCCTGCGGTCGAGCATGCTGTAGCGCTCCTGGATCGCGGCCAGGGGGCCCGCCGCCAGATAGCGCGAGACGTCCGCCGTGGTGGTGTTGGAGGCGCCGATGGCCCTGATCTTGCCCTGGTCCTTGAGGTCCGTCAGGCAGGCCATGGTCTCCTCGATGGGCGTGGGGTCCTGGGGCAGGGCCTGCCAGTGGGTCTGGTAGAGGTCGATGTAGTCCGTGCCCAGGCGGCGCAGGCTGTTCTCGACCTCGATGCGGATGGTCTCCGGCCGCAGGCTGCGGCGCACGGTGTAGCCGTCCATGCGGAAGGACTCCGCGCCGCGCGCGTCGTCCCACCACAGGCCGCATTTGGTGGCCAGGACCACCCGGTCCCGGCGGCCTTTCAGGGCCTTGCCCACCACCTCCTCGCTGCGGCCGAAGCCGTAGACCGGGGCGGTGTCGATGCAGTTCACGCCCGCGTCCAGGGCGGCGTGGATGGCCTGGATGGACAGGGCGTCGTCCGTGTGGCCCCACCAGGTGCCGCCACCGATGGCCCAGGTGCCCAGCGCGACCACGGAGGCCATGATCCCGCTGTCGCCGAGTTCTGTGTGTCGCACGCTCTCGTCTCCTTGGTTGCGGTGCAAGGAACGAGGATAGCGCGTCTTGGCCCGGCAGTCACCCGTGTTGCGGAAAAGGCCCGCCTCAGAGCGGTTTTTCCATGAAGATCTGGGCCAGGGCCCGGCCGTCGTCGCGGCGCCACTGCCTGAGCCCGGCGGGGTGGTAGCCCAGGCGGTCGTAGAAGAACAGGGCCGCCGTGTTCTCGTTGAAGCAGGCCGCCCGCAGGCGCGCGGCGCCCAGCTCCGCCGAGGCGCGCCGCTCCATGGTCGTCAGCAGATAGGCCCCCACGCCCCGGCGCCGGAAGCGCGGCGCCACCACCACGTTGCCCACCTCGCAGGTCCCGTCCTCGCAGGCGATGACGTTGGCGTAGCCCGCCACCTCGCCGCCGCACAGCACCACCGTGGGCAGCTTGCGGAAGCCCGCCAGATCCATGATCTGCTTGGTGGTCAGCGGCACGGAGGCGCGCGGGAACATGAAGAACAGCTCCTGGGCCGTGCCGGGGAAGGTGGCGATGAGCGCGGCGTCCTCCTCGCGCAGGGGGCGCCAGGAGAAGTCGCCCTCGGGCTCGGCCTCGATGGGCTCGGCGTCCTCGGGCTCCAGGTCCGTGGCCTCCTGAGGCAGGGAGGGCGTGCTGACGCGGGCGATGCACCCCGCGCCCACGATGCAGGCGATGCCGCAGATGGTGAAGGCCAGGGGGAAGTTGCCCACGTCGCCCAGCATCCCGCCCAGGATCGGCCCGGCGATGCCGCCCACGCCGTAGGCCAGGAACACGTAGGGGTAGTTCTGGCCCACGCGGTTGGTGCCGAAGGTGTCCGCCGTGATGGTCGGGAACAGGGCGAAGTTGCCGCCGAAGTTGAAGCCGATGAGCGCCGCGCCCAGGTAGAGCAGGGGCTCGCTGCCCGCCAGGAAGGTGAAGCTGATGACGAAGAAGCCCTGGGAGGTGGTCATGATCAGGATCGAGCGCCTGCGCCCGATGCGGTCGGAGAGCATGCCCCAGGCGATGCGCCCGATGCCGTTGGCCAGGCTGAAGAACACGGCCATGGCCGTGCCCGCCACGGCGCTGGCCTCGGCCCCGGAAAGGCCCTGGGCCGTCAGTGCCTCGATGGGATAGAGCTTCATCAGGCCGATGGACATCAGCCCGGCCCCGGCGCTGATGGTGAAGGCCAGAAAGATCAGGTAGAACTGCGGGGTCTCCAGCATCCGGCCGGGGCTGAAGTCCGTGGTGCCCAGGCCCGCCCCGCCGGGGGTGGACTCGGGCGGTACGTAGCCCTCCGGCAGCCAGCCCGCGGGCGGGAAGACCATCCAGACCCCGCCCAGCAGCACCAGGGCCATGAAGGCCACGCCGTAGACCGTGAACGTCCCGTCCAGGCCCAGGGTGGCGATGAGCCCGCCCCAGGCCCCGGCCAGCTTGACCCAGAGCATGGCCCCGAAGCCGAAGCCCGCCACGGCCAGACCGGTGATCAGGCCCTTCTTGTCCGGGAACCAGCGCATGCCCACGGCGATGGGCACCACGTAGCCCATGCCGATGCCCGCGCCGCCCACCACGCCGATGAACAGCGTCGTGACCCAGAAATGCGAGGCCCCGAACAGGCCCGCCGCCGCGTAGCCCGCGCCCAGCACCACGCCGCCCAGCCAGGCCATGCGCCTGGGGCCGATCTCCGGCAGCTTGCGCCCGGCCCAGACCATGACCACGGCGAACACCGCCAGGCCCACGGAGAACACGATCTGCGTGTCCAGCTTGCTCCAGCCCGCGCGGGTCAGGCTGGGGGTGAATACGGACCAGGCGTAGATGGCGCCCAGGCAGAGCTGGATCAACACGGCGCCGAGGACGACGAGCCAACGGTTCATGACGCGAGGGCCGGTGTCGGTCATGCACATCTCCTTTGCGGACGCTATGGCGGGACGGGCCCGGTTCCGGGCGGCGGATATGGTGCGGCACGGCCCATGCGTTCCCCCCAGGGCCGTGCCGCATGCCTTCCCCCCATCGGGTCGGCAAGCGGAAGATACATGCATTTTCCTTCTTGCAGAGTCCCTTTCGGTGAACGGTGCCCAGCGTTCGGCCAGCGGAGGGCACGGCGCCGATGTCAAGAATTCTATGGGGTCCGCCAAAAGGTGTTGAATCGTCTTCGCGTTATGCTAATATTGAGCCTCCACGCGTCCGGGGTAGCCCCCGGACCAGCGCAACCAAGAACGCGAGGTATACAACCATGATCAGACATTCTGCCAGAATCCTTTCCCTGGCCCTGCTGCTGGCTGCGGGGCTGGTGCTGGCCGCCGCCCCCGGCGCCCAGGCCAAAAAGACCGAACTCGTCTCCAAGGTGGACAGCTTCGTGCTGCTCGTGGACCACTCCGGCTCCATGGCCGAGATCCACAAGACCGCCGCCGAGGACAAGATCGTGATGGCCAAGACCCTGCTGGCCAAGATCAACGACAAGATCCCGGCCCTGAAGTACGACTCCCGGCTGATGACCTTCGCCCCCACGGCCAAGCGCTACTCGGCCATCTACGAGCGCCCGGGCATGGCCTCGGCCATCGACGGCATCCCCACCGGGTACGACGTCTTCGGCCGCATGACCCCGATGGGCGGCGGGCTTTCGGACATCACCCCGTCCCTGGACGCCCTGCCCGGCAAGATCGCGGTGATCATCTTCTCCGACGGTGAGAACAACCTCGGCGAAGACCCCGTGATCGTGGCCAACCAGCTGTACAACGCCTACAAGGGCCGCGTGTGCTTCCACGTCGTGTCCCTGGCCGACAGCGCCGAGGGCCAGGCCACCCTGGACGCCATCGCCAAGCTCTCCTCCTGCTCCGTGACCGCCGACGCCCAGACCCTGCTGAGCGACGAGGCCGCCCTGGACCAGTTCGTGCGCGACGTCTTCTACGACGTGGTCGTGATCGCCGAGCCCAAGGCCAAGCCCGCGCCCGCGCCCGCGCCCAAGGTCGAGGACGTCATGCCCCTGCGCATCCACTTCGACTTCGACTCCGCCGCCATCCGCGACGACATGGCCCCCATCCTGGACGAGGCCGCCGACATCCTGAAGAAGCACCCCGGCGGCGTGACCCTGGAAGGCCACACCTGCAACATCGGCAGCGACGAGTACAACCAGGGCCTGTCCGAGCGCCGCGCGGCCTCGGTCAAGAAGTACCTGTCCGGCAAGGGCATCGACGCCGGTTCCATGGAGGCCGTCGGCAAGGGCGAGAGCGCGCCCAAGTACGACAACGGCACCATGGACGGCCGCAAGCTGAACCGCCGCGTGGAGATCATCTTCCACTAGGCCCGAACCGCACGCAGACACACGGGGCCGGGGGCGCTGGGCGCTCCCGGCCCTTTCCCGTTTGCACAGCGGGGCCGCCCGCGATACAATGGGGCCCATGCCCAGACCTGTTCCCGGCCCCCGCGCCGCACCCCGCTGCACCGGCGCCGCCCGGCGCCCCGTCCTGGCCCTGGCGCTGGCCCTTGCGCTGGCCCTGGCCCTGACCGGCTGCGGACAGGACGAGGCGGAACGAAAACAGCCCGCGCCCGCCCCGGCCCTGGCCGCCCAGGACGACGCGCCCCGACCCACGGACTCCTACGCCCCCGCGCTCACCGCCCGCGAGGACGACGCCGCGCCCGGGCCGGACGAG
>CAYUIN010000247.1:0-4665 GCA_964444695.1 uncultured Desulfocurvus sp. | reverse complement strand
GGTTTGGGCGGCGCGGGCGGGCGGTAGGCGTTGGGTTTCTTCTTTTTGCCCTGGGCCTCGTCGTCGTCCTTCAGGCGCAACCCCGCGCTGCGCAGGTTCTTGAAGGGATTGTTCTCGAAATCGTCGGTCACGGCGGTCCTCCGGCGTCCACTCTCGCCGGGGCGGGCGGTGGCTGTCAAGAAAAGGCGCGGCTCAGGCAATACCGCAGGACGCGCTCTGGGCTTCTTCCTCGGCCATCCGGGCCAGGACGCGCCGGGCATAGACGAAGCTGAACACGCCCGCGCTCCAGTTCACGGCCAGAACGCCCCACCAGATGGCCGTGACGCCCAGCTCCAGGTGCATGGTCAGCAGCCAGAAGAGCAGGGCGGGCGCCGCGATCTGCCGATACAGGCCGACCCACAGGGCGAACATCGGGCGCCTCAGGCCCTGCATCACCGAGACGTGCACGAACAGCAGCACGTAGGCGTACAGGATCAGCGCCGCCACGCGCAGAAAGCGCGCCCCCTCGTACACCACCTGCGGGTCGTCGGAGAAGGCGCCCATCAGCGGCCCGGCGCCGACGAGCAGGATCACCATGCCCCCGGCCATGATCCAGGCCCCGTAGCGCAGGCAGGCGGCCACGGTCTCGCGCACGCGGTCCAGGCGGCCCGCGCCGTAGTTCTGCGAGGTCATGGACAGGGTGGCGATGTTCAGGCCGATGGTCGGCATCAGCAGGATCTGCTCCACCCGCGTGCCCACGCCGTAGCCCGCCACGGCCGTCTGCCCGTAGCGCGAGGCGAACCAGGTGATGATGAAGATGCCCAGGCCCATGGTCACGTAGTTGGCCCCGGCGGGCAGGCTCTGGCGGGCCAGCTCCGCCAGCGGCGCGGCGCGCGGGACGAAGCTCCCGGGGCCGTCGGCGGCCATCAGCCCCGTGCGGCGCACGCGCAGGCCGAGGTACGCCGCGCCCATGGCCTGCACCAGCACCGTGGCCCAGGCGATGCCCGGCAGGCCCATGGCGGGCAGGCCCGCGCCGCCGTAGATGAACCACGGGTCCAGGCCGACGTTGAGCACGGCCCCGGCCACCAGCACGTTGCGGAAGCTCTTGGTGTCTCCCACGGCCTGGAGCGTGCCGTTGAAGACGTAGATCAGAAGGAAGAACACCGCGCCCCAGAAGATGGGCGTCACGTAGTCCAGGCAGGCGGCCAGGTAGTCCCCCTCGGCGCCCAGGGCGCGGTACAGCGGGGTGGACAGGGCCAGGCCCACGGCCGTCAGCACCGCCGCCAGGGCCAGGCCGAAGAGCAGCGACTGGCGGACCATCAGCCCGGCCTGGTCGCGCTCGCGCGAGCCCAGGGCGTGGCCCACCAGGGCCGTGGTGCCCACCTGTAGGCCGCTGCCCGCCGCGATGACGATGAAGAACACCGGGAAGGTCAGCGACAGGGCGGCCTGGGCCGTGGTGCCGATGAGCCCGGCGAACCAGGTGTCCACCACGTTGAACATGGTGTGGAAGAAGAAACCCACCGAGGCGGGCACGGCGATGCGCCGGATGCACTCCGGCACCGGGCGGGTCACGAGCCAGTGGCGGTCTTCCTGGGGCGGGCCCGGGGCGGGCGTGGTGGTGTCGGTGTCGGGCATGCGGTCCTCGGGTGCGTCCGAGCACTGTACACGCCCCGGCGCGGCGGGACAAGGCTGCCTGGCCGGGGGCTTTTGTCCCGGGCCGCGGCGTGCTATGCTGCCCGGGCGGAAGTTCTAAAGATTTCCGCCCGCTCTGCCGACAAGGTGAAGAGAACGGACCGGCGCGCCGCGCCGCCACACACAGGAGCGATCCATGAAACGCAGCATCATCGCCCTCGCGGTCCTGGCCGCGCTGCTGGCCCTGCCGCCGGGCGCCGCCGCCCAGGGCGTCAAGAAGAAGGTCTACGCCTTCGACCGCAAGTTCATGCCCTTTTCCTTCGTGCGCAACCAGAAGGCCGTGGGCTTCGAGGTCGAGGTCCTGGAAGCCGCGTTGCAGGGCACGGGCACGGGCCTGGAACAGAAGCCCATGCGCAGCTGGGAGCAGGGCCAGGCCGAGCTGTCCAGCGGCGTGGTGCACATCGCCTCGGGCATGACCCGCACGGACCTGCGCGACAAGCTGTTCATCTACCCGGACACGCCCACCGTGGTCCTGCGCATGAAGTTCTTCGTGAACCGGGCCTCGCGCCTGCGCACCGTGGAGGACCTGCGCGGCCAGACCGTGGCCGCCCGGCGCGACTCCACCACCCAGCTGCTGCTGCAACGCTTCGGCGGGATCAAGGTCCGGCTCTACGACGACGACGAGCAGGCCCTGCAGGCCGTGCAGGCCGGGGACGCCGTGGCCTACCTCGGCGCGGACAAGATCGCCTGGGACATCATCGCCCGCGACGACCTGAAGAACCTCGTGGTCCTGGGCGCGCCCCTGGCCGAGGTGCCGCTGTACTACGCCCTGTACAAGGGCGAGCCGGGCCTGCGCGAGCTGGTGGACCGGGGCCTGCGGCGGATCATGGCCGAGGGCGAGTACGACCGCATCTACCGCAAATGGTTCGTGCCCGAGCTGCCCGCCCAGGGCATGAAGGACCTCGTGTCCCGCGCCCGGGCCGTGCTGCACACCGCCCAGGCCCCGCGCACGGGCGACCCGCTGACCGCCGCCGTGCTGACCCGCTCCGGCAACGTCTACACCGGCGCCACCGTTGAGGGCCCGCAGGGCGGGGAGCGGCTCTCGGCCCTGGAACTGGCCGTGGCCTCGGCCGTCTCCGCCGGGGACATGGAGCTGACGGCCGCCGTGGTCGTGGCCCCGGACGGGACGGTGCGCGTGCCCTCGGCCCGCGAGCGCGAGCTGCTGGCGGGCTACGGGCGCGGGGTGCTGGTGGTCCTGGAGCCCAACTCCGGCGAGTACGACGCCTGGATGGTCTCGCGCCTTTTGCCCTTCGCCGGGGGCATGCCCGGCATGGCGCCCGCGCCCGCCTCCCCGGGCGTCCCGGCCGGGCTGCCCGGCTCCTGACGGCTGTCGGACGTCATAAAAAATCCATGCGGCCCGGGCTTCCCCGGGCCGTTTTGTTTCTGCTATAATCCGCCCCATGACACGAATCCTGGCCTCGGACATCGGCGGCACCAACGCCCGCTTCGCCCTGTTCGCCCCGGGCCCTGGCGGGCTGGAGCTGCTGGACCGCGCGCAGCTTTCCTCGCGCGCGGCCGGGTCCTTTCCGGAACTGCTGGCCGGGCTGCGGGCCCTGGGCCCGCAGTGGGCGCCGGGCGGCTGCGCGCTGGCGGTGCTGGCCGTGGCCGGGCCGGTGCGCGGCGGCGTGCGCTGCGACCCGCCCAACCTGGACTGGGACGTGGACGTCTCCGACCCGGCGGCCTTGGGCCTGCCGCGCACGCTCTTGGTCAACGACTTCCTGGCCCAGGCCTGCGCGGCGCTGACCGGCGTCATGGACCGGGCCGAGGTCGTGCTCCCCGGCGAGGCCGACCCGGACGGGACCGTGGCCGTGATCGGCGCGGGCACCGGCCTGGGCAAGGCGGCCCTGGTGCCGGACGGGCGGGGCGGCCGCGTGCCCATGCCCAGCGAGGGCGGGCACGCCCTGTTCCCCTTCGCCGGGGAGCGGGAGTTCGCCTTGCAGCGCTTCCTGATGCGCCGCACGGGCCGGGCCCAGGTCATCGGGGACATGGTCGTCTCCGGCCCGGGGCTGGCGGCGCTGCACGCCTTCCTCGGCGGCGGCGAGCAGACGCCCGAGGCCGTGGGCGCGGGGCTCGACCGGCATCCGGAGACCATGGACTGGGCCGCGCGGCTCTATGGCCGGGCCTGCCGCAATTTCGCGCTGGAGACGCTGGCCCTGGGCGGCGTGGTGGTCTGCGGTTCCGTGGCGGCGCGCAATCCGGCGCTGATGCATCACGAGGCCTTCGCCAGAGAATTTCGCGACGGCGGTGCGCAGTCCGCACTGCTGGGGCGCATTCCCGTGTTCTTGAATCGCGACGCCGACAGCGGACTTTGGGGCGCGGCGCATCTCGGGGCCGATGCACTGGGGCTTGCGGGAGCGTACAAATGACGCGCCTTCCCGTGGAAAAGCTTGACTTTCGCCGGGTGTGGCAATACCCACTAAATATGGGTATCTGAAGTTTTGTTCTTTAATCGACCGGGGGGTTTGGTCTTGAAAAAGCACGTGCTTCTCACCATGGCGGCCCTGGCGGTGTGCATCGGCTTCGCCGCATGCGTCCAGGCCGCGGATCTCGCGCAGTTGCTACCGGAAATGCTGGCCACGCACGAGCGGGTGCAGGCCGCCGTGGAGACGCAGGACGCCGCCTACTACCGCTACCAGGGCGCCGAATCCGGGTGGTATCCCAAACTCGACCTGAGCGGCGACTTCACCCAGGAATTCTACGACACCAACCACCAGGCCCTGGCCAACAACTACCGCAACATCCAGCGCCTGCGCGCCACGCAGCTGCTCTACGACTTCGGCCGGACCGACGGCGTCATCGACCAGTTCGGCGCCACCTACGAGCAGGCCGAGGCCCAGAAGGTCATGACCCGCCAGGCCCTGATCCTGGAAGGCGTCACGGCCTACGTGAACCTGCTCAAGCACAGCCGCACCCTGGGCTACGCCCTGCGCTCCGTGGACAGCTTCAAGAAGCAGTCCGGCATCGAGGAAGTGCTGGTGGAGAAGGGCGCGGGCC
>CAYUIN010000246.1:0-4667 GCA_964444695.1 uncultured Desulfocurvus sp. | reverse complement strand
TCCTGGGCCACGGCCACCATCTTGGGCGTGGAGATGCAGGCCGCGCAGTCCAGGGTCGGGAAGGTCTTGTCGAACTGGGCCATGTGCCCGCCGATGGACGGGCCGCGCTCCACCAGGTGCACCCGGTGGCCCGAGGCCGCCACGTCCAGCGCGGCCTGGATGCCCGCGATGCCCGCGCCCACCACCAGCACGTCGGGGTGGACCTTCTCCTGGCGGGAGTAGAGGTCCTCGTGCCAGCGCACGCGGGACACGGCGGCCGCCACCAGCTGCTTGGCCTTGAAGGTCGCCTCCACAGGGTCCTTGGTGACCCAGGAGACGTGCTCGCGGATGCAGGTCATCTGGAAGTGGAACGGATTGAGCCCCGCGCGGGCGCAGGCCTTCTGGAAGGTCTTCTCGTGCAGCCTGGGCGAGCAGGAGGCCACCACCACGCGGGTCACCCCGCGGTTCCTGATGTCCTCGATGATCAGGTCCTGCCCGGGGTCGGAACACATGAATTTGTAGTCCCGGGCCACGACCACGCCGGGCAGGGAACGGGCGAAGGCCGCCACGCCCTCGGAATCGACCTTTCCGGCGATGTTCGTGCCGCAGTGGCAGACGTAGACCCCGATGCGGCTAGGCATGTCCGGCCTCCTTGGGCTGTCCGGGCCCGGCGGCCCGGTGGGTCACAGATGCGGAGCGCGGTCGCGCCCCCGGAGAAACCCCCTCGCCCGCCGCCTCCCGGCGCGGGCCCCACGCGCGAAAGACAACAAGAAGCGTTCCCGTCGCGCAAAAGGCCGTCATTCCCGCGCCTTGCCCCTGGCGGGCCGGGCCGTGGCCGCTCCGGGGCCGCCCCGGGAGCGGGCCCGGCGTCTTGCGGCGCAAGACAAATCGGAGCGGTGCGCCGGGCGCGTTTCTGCCCAAAATGTGGAGAGTCATATATTTCAACAGGTTGTGTTGGCATGGCGCCCGGCGGCGGCCTGTCTTGCCGCGCGGGACGGGGCGCGAAAAAGCGTGTGGTTCCGCCCGTCCAGGCGGGGTTTTCGGGGCTGTCTTGCGCGGCGGGACAGGCCCCGGCCCGGCCCCGCGCCGGGAGGTGCAAAACCTTCCCTTTTGGTGGGTGTCCGGGGTGTTTGACAACTTTGATGCGAGCGCACATAGTGCAACTGGGGAATTCCCGTGGCGTCGCGCGCGGGGAGGGGGATTGATGCAGGACGGCGAACGCTGGGCCGAGGCAGGCCAGGGCGTCGCCACGGACGGAACCGTGGCGCGGATGCCCCCTGGCGCCTCGCACTATGCCCTGCTGGTGGAGCCGGACGGGACCATCATCGCGGCCAACGAGGCCCTGGCCCTGCGCCTGGACCTGCCCTGGGCGGCGCTCACGGGCCGCTGCGTCTACGACCTGTTCCCGCAGGGCATGTCCTCCGTGCGCCGGGCCGTGGCCGAGCAGGCCCTGCGCGACAAGGCTCCCGTCAACTACCAGGACGTGTCCCGCTCCGGGCATGTGCTGGACGTGCTGGTGCAGCCCGTGCTGGGCGCGGACGGAGAGGTCCGGGCCCTGGCGGTGTTCGTGTCCGACGTCACCGGGCAGTGGAAGGCCGCCAACGAGCGCCTGCGCCTGGCCACCGCCGTGGAGCAGGCCGTCGAGGCCGTGGTGCTCATCGAGGACGACTGGACCATCGGCACAGTCAACCAGGCCTTCGAGGACATGACCGGCTACTCCCAGAGCGAGGTGCGCGGCAAACCACTGGCCATGATCTACCAGGGCCCGCACCAGGAGCGTACCTACGCCGAGATCCGCCACGCCCTGGAGGAGGGCGAGGTCTGGACCGGGCGGACCTTCCACACCGTCAAGGACGGGCGGATGATCCGCGTGGAGAAGACCGTCTCGCCCATCCGGGGCCGGGGCGGGGTGGTCCTGGGCTCGGTCAGCGTCTGGCGCGACGTGACGCGGGTCGCGGCCCTGGAACGCCAGCTGCGCCAGGCCCAGAAGATGGAGGCCATCGCCACCCTGGCGGGCGGCATCGCCCACGATTTCAACAACGTCCTGGGCCCGATCATGCTCCACGCCGAGCTGGGCCTGACCCTGCTCCCCGAGGACAGCCCCGTGCGCATGGGCCTGACGGAAATCCTCGGCGCCGCGCACCGGGCCAAGGCCCTCGTGGGCCAGATCCTGTCCCTGTCGCGCCGCAACGAGGCCGACGAGCCCGTGCGCTTCCGGCTCTCCGCCATCCTGCGCGAATGCGTGACCTTCCTGCGGCCTTCGCTGCCCGCCACCATCGCCATCGCCCTGGACCTGGGCACCGGCGAGGACACCGTCCTGGCCGACCCGACCCAGATGCACCAGGTGGTCATGAACCTCTGCACCAACGCCGCCCACGCCATGCGCGTCTCCGGCGGCGAGCTGCGTCTGGAGCTGCGCCCCGCCGACCAGGACGACCCCGACCGCTCCCTGTTCCCCGAGGCGGACTTCCGAAGGGGCGTGCTGCTCACCGTGCGCGACACCGGCGAGGGCATCGCCCCGGACCACCTGGAACGCATCTTCGACCCCTTCTACACCACCCGCAAACGCGGCGGCACGGGCCTGGGCCTGACCGTGGTCCACGGCATCGTGGTCGGCCGCCTGGGCGGGGCCGTGCTGGTCCAGAGCGAGCCCGGCCGGGGCACGGCCTTCCACGTCCTGCTCCCGCGCGAGGAGAGCGCCGCGCCCGGCCCCGGGCAGGACGGCCCCGAGGGCGCGGCCCGGGGCGGCGGCGAGCGCGTCCTGCTGGTGGAGGACGAGGCCCCCCTGCGCGAGAGCACCGTGCTCGTGCTCGGCGGCCTGGGCTACCTGGTGGAGGCCTGCCCCGGGCCCCTGGCGGCCCTGGAACGCTTCCTGGCCGACCCCGAGGCCTGGGACCTGGTGCTGGCCGACGTGACCATGCCCGGGATGACCGGCGCGGACCTCTTGCGGCGCATCCGCACCCGCGCCCCGGACCTCCCGGCGCTTTTGGTCTCCGGCTACAGCGAGATCGTGACCCCGGAGCTGCTGCGCGAGCTGGACGCGGACTACCTGCGCAAGCCCTACAGCATGGCCGGGCTGGCCGCCGCCGTGCGCGGCACACTGGACCGGGGCCGTCGCGGGCGGGGAGGGGACTAGGCCGTGGCCACCGTGCTCATCGTCGACGACGACCCCATGCTCTGCACCGCGCTGTCCGAGGTCCTGCGCGCCCTGGGCCACGCGCCGGACAGCGCCCGGACCCTGGCCAAGGGCCTGGAAATGGCCGAGGCCGGGGGCTACGAGCTGGTGATCCTCGACGTGCGCCTGCCCGACGGCAACGGCCTGGACGCCCTGGGCCGCTTCCGCGGCGCGCCCCAGTCGCCGGAGGTCATCATCCTCACCGGCGCCGGGGACGCCGACGGGGCGGAAATGGCCATCCGCAGCGGGGCCTGGAGCTACATCACCAAACCCCCGACCCTGAACAACATCCGCCTGCCCGTGGAACGCGCCGTGGAATACCGCCGCACCCGCCGCGCCACACAGCCCGCCCCGCCCCTCAAAGACACCGGCATCGTCTCCGCCAGCCGCGCCATGGCCGCCTGCCTGGACCGCGCCGCCTCCGCCGCCCGCACCGACGCCGGGGTGCTGATCATCGGCGCCACGGGCACCGGCAAGGAGCTTTTCGCCCGGGCCATCCACGCGGGCAGCGCCCGGCGCAAGGGGCCCTTCGTGGTCGTGGACTGCGCGGCCATCCCCGAGCACCTGGCCGAGTCCATGCTCTTCGGCCACGAGCGCGGCGCCTTCACCGGCGCCGAGCGCAGGCACGAGGGCCTGATCCACCAGGCCGACGGCGGGACCCTGTTCCTGGACGAGGTGGGAGAGCTGCCCCTGGTGCTGCAAAAGGCCCTGCTGCGCGTGCTCCAGGAGCGCTGCTTCCTGCCCGTGGGCGGCACGGGGCTGGTGCGCAGCGACTTCCGCCTCGTGGCCGCCACCAATCGCGACCTGGAAGCCATGGTCCGCAAGGGCGAGTTCCGCGAGGACCTGCTGTTCCGCCTGCGGACCATCACCATCGACCTGCCCCCGCTGCGCGAGCGCGAGGACGACGCCCGGCGGCTGGCCGAAGCCTTCCTGGAACGCTTCTGCCGCGCCCAGGGCATCGTGGCCAAGGGCATGGCCTCCGACTTCCTGGAAGCCCTGGGCCGCTACCACTGGCCGGGCAACGTGCGCGAACTGCTGAGCGCCGTGGAAAACGCCCTCAGCTCCGCCGAGGGCGAGCCCAACCTCCAGGCCCGGCACCTGCCCACCAACATCCGCGCCGCCCTGGCCCGCGCCGCCCTGGACGGCGCCGTCTGCGGGCCCGAGGGCGACGCCGGGCCCGGCTCCCCCAACTTCCCGACCCTGGCCGACTTCCGCCAGGCCCGCCTGGAAGACGCCGAACGCACCTACCTCGCCGAACTGCTGCGCGCCACCGGCGGCGACGTCCGCCGCTGCCTGGTCGCCTCCGGCCTGTCCCGGGCCCGCTTCTACGCGCTGCTCAAGAAATACGGCCTGCGCCGGTCCTGATCGGGACGGGCAGGGCAGGGCGCCGGGTGGGCGCCGGATCGGGCGGCATGGGCGCGCGTTATGGCGCTGGGCGGGTGCCGGGCGAGCGGTTCTGGGCACGGCGTGGGCCGGGGAGGGTGGGGCTCCGGCGCTGGGCGGGTGCCGGGGC
>CAYUIN010000245.1:0-4669 GCA_964444695.1 uncultured Desulfocurvus sp. | reverse complement strand
CGTCGATGTGGCGGCGCTGTGCCGCATGCTGCCGTGCGAGCTGGCCCGGGCGGGTGTGCTGCGCGAGGACGTCATGGACTATGTCTGCACCCCGGGCCCGACACCGGACGCCTAGGGCCGCCCCGGCGCTTCACTGCGGACGCGGCCCGGCGGCGGCGCCTGGCCGCGGCGGCGGGCGAACCCCCGGCGGGAGCCTGGGGCAGGTGTCCGGCTCCGGGGCTACTGGGCCCCGACGGCCAGGGACAGCGGCTGCAGGAATTCCACCCGCATGAAGGTGCCGCACAGGGTGAAGGCCTCGTCCTCGATGGATGCCTGGCGCAGCAGCTCGGCGGACAGGGAGCTGAGCGGCCTGGTGTTCACTTCCATGTAGTCCAGCAGGTCCTGGGCCGTGGCGAAGACCACGGCGGTGGGGATGTCGCGCCTGCCGCAACTGGTGATGTGGAACACGGAGGCCAGGACGTATTGGCCCATGG
Source organism: uncultured Desulfocurvus sp. (assembly GCA_964444695.1). Classification (GTDB taxonomy): domain Bacteria; phylum Desulfobacterota; class Desulfovibrionia; order Desulfovibrionales; family Desulfovibrionaceae; genus Desulfocurvus. The sequence continues at coordinate 4,196 of CAYUIN010000245.1, read as the reverse complement.
CCGTGCGGTACAGGCTCGTCTCCAACCAGTTTTCGGTGAATCCCGTGAACTCTCGGTCATCCACACGGGCCAGTTCCGTGCCGTTGAAGATGAGGTCCGGCTTGCCGTGGCGCTGCAGTCTGATCTGGATCATGGCGTCCTCCTGGCGTGCTGGTTTGGCGAAAAATCCTCCGGGGCGGTCCCCTGGATGGATTTCCGGCTTAGTATCCCCATAGCACATTTGCGGCAGCGTTTGTAAAGAAAAAAGCACGGGACTGTGAACTTTTTTCGTCAGCTGAAACAAATTCGCAAGATCCCTGAATTCCATGAAAAAGGCGCCACGCGGGTGCGCGGCGCCTTGGTGGTGCGGGGTGCGGGGCCGGGGCCCGGTCAGAAGCCGTAGAGCGCGGAATATTTGCGTTCCAGGTGGCGGATGAAGGCCTCGTGCCCCAGCTCCTGGCCCGTGGCCCGGCGCATCAGCTCGCGCGGGACGTAGCGGCTGCCGTGGACGTGGACCTTCTCGCGCAGCCAGGCGAGCAACGGCAGGAAATCGCCCCGGGCGAAGCGCGGTTCGAGGGGCCCCAGCTCGGCCTCGGCGGCCTCGTAGAGCTGGGCCGAGTAGAGGTTGCCCAGGGTGTAGGTCGGGAAATAGCCCACCAGCCCGGCGGCCCAGTGCACGTCCTGCATGGCGCCGGAGGCCAGGTCCGGCGGGGTCAGGCCCAGGCAGGCGCGCATCTTCTCGTTCCAGGCGTCCGGCAGGTCGCGGGCCTCCAGGTCGCCGCGCAGCAGGGCCAGTTCCAGTTCGAAGCGCAAGAGCACGTGCAGGTTGTACGTCACCTCGTCGGCCTCCACGCGGATCAGCGAGGGCCGCACGGCGTTCACGGCCAGCACGAAGTCGTCCAGCCCGACGCCGTTCAGGCTCGCGAAGCGCTGCTGGGCCAGGGGCAGGAAATGGGCCCAGAAGCCGCGCGAGCGGGCCACCAGGTTCTCCCACAGCCGGGACTGGGACTCGTGCACGCCCAGGGACACGGACATCCCGCACGGCGTGCCGAAATGCGCGGCGGGGATGCCCTGGCTGTACATGGCGTGTCCGGCCTCGTGCACGGTGCCGAAGAAGGCCTGGGCGAAGTCGCGCTCGTCGTAGCGGGTGGTGATGCGCACGTCGCCGGGGGCGATGCGCGTGGAGAAGGGGTGGGCCGTGGGGTCCAGCCTGCCCGCGCGCAGGTCGAAGCCCAGGGTCGCCGCGGCCTGGCGGCACAGGGCCCGCTGCCCGTCCACGGGGAATTCCCGGCTCAGGATGGTCGTGTCCGGCCGGCGGGGCGCGCCGAGGATGCGGTCCAGCAGCGGGGGCAGGGCCTCGCGCAGGGCGCGCAGCACGGGTTCCACCGTGGCCGTGGTCTCGCCGGGTTCGTATTCGTCCAGCAGGGCGTCGTAGGGCTCGCCCGCGTAGCCCACGGCCCGGGCCTCCTCGCGGCGCAGGGCCACGATCTCTTCGAGATACGGCAAAAACGCGGCCCAGTCGCCCGCCGGACGGGCGTCGCGCCAGGCGCTTTCGCCGCGCGCGGCGGCGCGGGCCAGGGCCACGGCCAGGTCGGCGGGGATCTTCACGGCCCGCTCGTAGGCGCGGCGCCATTCGCGCAGGTTGGCGCGCTCCACTGCGTCCGGGTCGTCGTGCAGCAACTCGGCGTCGGCCTTGTCCAGGGCCTCGCCCACGCGCGGGTCGGTGCGGCGCTCGTGGATCAGCCCGGCCAGCAGGGCGATCTGCTCGGCGCGGTACTCCTGGCCCAGTTCGGGCATCTTGGTGGACTGGTCCCAGTGCAAGAGGGCGTTGGCCGAGCCGAGCAGCGCGGTGTCGACGCTGTTGCGGCGCAGCCAGTCGTAGGATTCCCGGGGCGGCATGGCGACTCCTGGTTGGAACGTTTGGCGGCTCCGGCCACCGTAGCGGAATGCGGGGCCCGCTGACAACCGGGCATGCGCCCGCGCGGCTACAAACTGGCGATGAACAGCCGGATGCCGTCCTCCAGCATCTGGAAGGACATCAGGATCAGGACCAGGCCCATCAGGCGCTCCATGGCCCGCATCCCGCGCTTGCCCAGGACCCGGGTCATGGCCGGGGCCAGGAGCATCACGGCCAGGGTCGCGGCCCAGGCCCCGCCGATGGCGGGCAGCAGCACGGCCTGCGGGTCGCGGTGGGCGTAGACCATCACCGCCGCCAGGCAGGACGGCCCGGCGATGAACGGCACGGCGATGGGCACGATGAACGGGTCGGAGAGGTGCGGGTCGGTCAGGCCCTCCTCGGCATGGGGGAAGACCATCTTCATGGAGATGATGAACAGGATCACCCCGCCCGCCATGCGCAGGGTGGACTGGTGGATGTCCAGCAGGCCGAGCAGCCCGTCGCCCAGGTACATGAACAGCACGATCACCGCCAGGGCGAAGCACAGCTCGCGCACGATGATCGCCCGCTGGCGGCGCGGGGAATGCCCGCTGAGAACGGTCAGGCACATCATCCCGTTGCCCACGGGGTCCATGATCAAAAACAGCGGGAAGGCGATCTCCAGGACGGCCTGTAGGGAAAACTGGCTCATACTCGTCTCCTGTGGCCGGGTTCTACCCGCCGTGGTGGCCGAAGGCAAGGGGGCCGGGCGCCCCGGGTGCTTGACCGGCAGTGGGCGCTAGGTGTTAATATAGATAGGACAAGGCCGGAAAATTTGCATCCGTCCGTCGCTGCGCGGCGGCGAGCGGGGGGGAGGGCGCGATGTCATTCAAGGCGACGATGGGCTTCCTGGTGGGGGAACCGAACAAGCAGGTGCGGGGCATCCTGGCCAAGATCCTGGACGAGAACGGCTACAAGAACGTGACCTTCGTCTCCGACGCCCAGGCCGTGCTGGACGAACTGCACAAGCACGAGACGGACCTGGCCCTGCTGGACTTCGACCTGGCGGCCGAGAACAATTTCCGCGTGGTGGACGAGGTGGCCCTGGACAAGCACCTCTACCGCCTGCCCCTGGTGCTGATGGGCAACAACTCGCCCATGGGTCTGATCGACGAGGCCATGCGCCTGGGCGCCCGCGAATACATCAACAAGCCCTTCACGCCCTACCTGCTGATGGTCCGGCTGGAGAAGATCATCCTCGGCCCGCAGCCCAAGGTGATGCGCCGCAAGGCCGCCGCCGGGACGCCCGAGGCGGCCCAGGGCGAGCTGGAGCAGCTGCCCGTTCCCAAGGGCGTCGTGGAGCAGCAGAACCTCTCCAAGCGCCTGTTCCTCGACGGCCACGAGATGCTCAAGAACCGCCAGTACGACAAGGCCCTGAAGCGTTTCGCCGCCGCCGCGCGGGTCAACATGCTGTTCCCCGAGGCCTACAAGGGCCTGGCCGAGGTCTTCCGGGCCATGGGCATGCTGGACCGTTCCAGCCAGTTCCTGGCCAAGGCCGGGGAGACGTATGCCTGGCTGGGCAACGACGAGGAGGCGGGCAAGGTTTTCGAGGTCTCGCGCAAGATGGACCCCAGCGCGCCCAACCCGTACAAGACCGTGGGCGACCACCTGGCGGGCCAGAAGCAGAGCCCCGAGCGCCTGCGGGCCTACGAGCGGGCCGTGGAACTCTCGCCCAAGGACCACGGGGCGCGGGTGGCCCTGTCGCGGGCCTACGCCGACAGCGGGCAGAAGGAGCGCGCCACGGCGGCCCTGCGCCCGCTGATGGGCAAGGGCGAGATTCCGCCGGACATGCGCCACCTGATCGTGGGCGTGAACCGCGCCGAGGCCGAGCCCGGCCGCGAGATCAATTTCATGAGCGACACCGTGGGCGGGGGCGACGGCGTGGAGAAGCGCGGCGCCAAGCGCATCCCCCTGGCGGAATACGCCGCGCGCACCCCGCGCGGGGACGATTCCTTCGCCGTGGTGGACGCCAGCATCTCGGGCATCAGCTTCAAGCACAACGGCCAGCAGTTCGAGGTCGGCGAGCAGCTGACCCTGGACCTGCTGACCATGGACGGGGTGAAGGTCAAGAAGCTGAAGGCCGTGGTCAAGCGCGTGGCGCCGCGCGTGGTGGGGCTGGAAATCCGTGGCCTGACGGGCAAGCAGCGCGACGTCTACACCTCCATCGTGCCCACGTATTAGGCCCGGGCGCCGCCCGGGCCGCCGCAACCGACAGGGCCGCCTCCCACATCGGGGGGCGGCCCTGGGCGTTTTCCAAAGAGGGGGGGGCGGCCTGCGCGGC
>CAYUIN010000244.1:0-4698 GCA_964444695.1 uncultured Desulfocurvus sp. | reverse complement strand
CGCCAGACGCGGTCCACGCCCAGGGCTTTTTTGATGCTGCCGATGAGGTCCTGGATGTAGTAGCCCACGCCGCGCACGCCGAACTCGCCGAAGTAGGCGAGGTCCTTGCGGATCTGCGAGGGGTTTACGTCGCAGGTGCGGGCCAGCAGTTCGGAGGAGATGACCTCCTTGCCGTCGCGCAGCAGGCTCTCGAGAACCTGGATGTAGACGGCCATACGCTGGATCGTAGCACGCGGGATATGTTGGCTTTTGAGGCTCATCGGCGGATAAAATATGTGAAATTTGTAACGATGTAAACGGAAAAAAGGAGGCCGAGCGGGCCCGGCCTCCTTTAATTCGCGTATCCTAATCAGCCACCGAAGGGCTTCACGAAGAGGAGCAGCAGGCAGACGACCAGCGCGTAGATCGCCAGGGACTCGATGAACGCCAGGCCCAGGATCAGGATGGTCTGGATCTTGCCGGAAGCCTCGGGGTTGCGGGCGGTGCCTTCGCACGCGGCCTTCAGGCCCTGGCCCTGAGCGAGACCGCAGCCGGCGGCGGCAATGGCCATGCCGATGGCGCAGGCCCAGACGGTGGAGGCGCCGACGCCAGCGCCACCCTCGGAGGCGAAGGCCAGGGAGGCCACGGAAAGCAGAGCCACGGTGTTCAGGACGGTCATGAGAGCTTTACGCATGGAAATACTCCTGTAAGGTTTATTGTGTTGGTCCGAGGACCGTTTCCCCATATTTGGCTGTTCGGCCTAGTGCGCGTGATCCAGGGAGCCCTTCAGGTAGATCATGCCGAGCATGAAGAAGATGAAGGCCTGGATGAACTTCGCCAGCACGAACAGGAAGTACATCGGCAGGGACCCGAAGATCGGGGCCAGCATGAACATCAGGATGAGCACGATTTCCTCACCCTTGATGTTGCCGAAGAGACGAAGCGTCAGCGAGAGCGGACGCGCAAGGTGCGAGATGATTTCCAGGATCAGCATCAGCGGCGCCATGGCGGGCACGGGGCCGAGGAAGTGCTTGATGTAGCCGGCGCCCCACTTCTTGAGGCCGATCCAGTTGTAGTAGAGGAACAGGAAGATGGCCAGGGCGGCGTTGGTGTTGATGTTGGCCGTCGGCGCATCCAGGCCCGGGATCAGACCGAACCAGTTGCACGGCAGGATGAACAGGAACAGGATGATGATCACATGGTAAACCTCGCGGCCTTTTTCGCCGACGTTGGCCACCGTGAAGTCTTCCAGCCCTCCTATTATGAGCTCGAAGACGTTTTGCAGTTTACCCGGGACCATCGTCAGGTTCTTGCGAACGAGGATGCCGCAGATGAACAGCAAGAGCATGACCACCCACGTGTAGGCCACGTGGACGGGGATATTGAGGCCCGTCGCCTCAATCAACGGTGTCACGAGAAATTGCGGATGCGGAAGTCCACCTGCCATGTCTGCCTCCTTGATATGTTCTCCCACCTTCGGGGGGCTACCGTCCGGATGGTTTCCCCGTCATCCTTTGGATGCCCCAGATGAGAATCGTCACTACGACCGATGAAAGCCCAAGAAGCAGCGCGGGAATGGATGCCCTCGCCCAGACGATGAGCATCGCCAGGGCCGCGCCGGTCAGCAAAAGGCGCCCGTAGAGCCGAAAAAGCTGGCGGCTCACGGCGCCGTCCTGTTTCAAAAGAACGTGCTGCAGAAAGTCCGACATCAGGTAGAAGTTGAAGGTCATCAGCAGCGCTCCCGCCGCGACGTCCCACAACCAGCCCCAGAACCAGCCCAGGACGAGGGACAGGGCGCAGATGGCGCCCGTCAGCAGGATCTGGTTGCGGACCAGAACCCGCGTGTCCTCGTGGGCGAAGCCCCTGCGATACAGCAGGGCTTCCACGGCGTGGGTGATCTCACTGGCAGTCTTCATGCTTGCGCCGCTCTTCTTCTTCGTCCCGTCGCTGCATGATCTTGAGCTGCTGGAACATGTTCCGGAACCCCGAGACGATGCCCAGGAGCAGGAAAATGATCAGCAGCCAGGGCTCGGTGCCCAGCCATTTGTCCAGGTACCAGCCCATGCCGAGGCCGATGAACGTGGACACCACGAGCTGGATGCCCATGGTTCCGACGTCGGCCACCATCACCAATGCCGGCTTTCTTTTCTTGTTTCCAAAGAGCATTGCTGTCTTGCGGCTCCGCGCCTCGTTGTGCCCGATACCGCTTCGTGCATTCATTCACAAACACCGGCTGCCTACCATGGCGAGCCCGCGAAAGTCAATGGCAATCCGCGTCCAGGGGTTCATTTTTTCACGAAGATCGGGCCCGGCCCGCCGCCCGGCGAGGGCCCCGGACCTACCCGGCGCCGGGCCGCCCGCGCTCAGTCGTCCTCCGGCAGGGCGCAGGCCGCGCCCTTGTAGTTGAAGAACAGCCCCAGCACCCCGCGCACCGTGTCCGAAAACAGCTTGGCCCCCAGGTGGTTGCTCACCACCCGCTTGTTGATTTCGGAGAGCGTCGGGTACGGGTGCATGGCCCCGGCGATGGACGACAGGCGCACCCCGCCCGCCTGCACGGCCACCCATTCGCCGATCAGCTCCCCGGCGTGGGGCCCGGCGATCTGCGCACCCACGGCCTTGCCCCCGGCCAGCAGCAGCTTGATGCGCCCCCGGGCCTCGCCCTCGGCCAGGGCCCGGTCGTTGCTCTCGAAGTCTTCCGTGAGCACCTGGACGTCCAGCCCGGCCTCGCGGGCGCGGCGCTCGTTCAGGCCCACGCTGGCCAGCTCCGGCCAGGTGTAGGTGCACCAGGGCAGGGTGGCGTAGCCCGCCTTGCGCGGCAGGCGCAGCACCGCGTTGGCCACCACGACCCCGCCCTCGTAGCCCGCCGCGTGGGTGAACTGGTACCGCCCGGTGACGTCTCCCGCCGCGAAGATATGCTTCTGCGCCGTGCGCAGCCGGTCGTCCACGGCCAGGCCGCGCGGGTTCGGCTCGAGCCCGGCGTTCTCCAGGGCCAGGCCGTCGGTGTTGGCCCGCCGCCCCAGCGCCACCAGCAGGGCCTCGCCGCGCACGGTGCGCCGCTCGCCGTCCGCCAGCTCCAGGTCCACTTCCGCGCCCTCGCCCGCCCGGCGCACCTCGCGCACCGTGGCCCCCAGGTGGAAGACCAGGCCCTCGTCCTGCATGGCCCGCATCACGATGTCGGCCATGTCTTTGTCTTCCTTGGACAAGATCTGCGCGCTGCGTTGCACGATCTCGACGTGCGCCCCCAGCCGCGCCAGGGCCTGGGCCAGCTCGCAGGCGATGGGCCCGCCGCCCAGGACCACCAGGGACCGCGGCAGCCGGGGCATGGAGAAGATGTCCTTGTTGGTCAGGTGCGGCGTCGCGCGCAGGCCCGGGAAGTCCGGCACGTCCGGCGAGGAGCCCGTGGCCACGACCCAGCGCGCGGCGCTCAGCGTGCGCCCGTTCAGGCGCACGCTGTGCTCGTCCACGAACTCGGCCTGGCCGAATTCCACCTGCACGCCCAGGCCGCAGAAGCGCTCCACGCTGTCGTGCTCCTGGATGGTGGCGACGACGCCCCGGATGCGCGCGGCCACCTGGGCGAAATCCACGGGCGGCAGCTCCACCCGGGGCAGGCCGAAGCGCTCGGCGCGGCGCATCTGGTGGTAGACGTGGGCGGATTTGATGAGCGTCTTGGAGGGCACGCAGCCGTAGTGCAGGCAGTCCCCGCCGAGCATGGGCTCCTTTTCCACCAGCAGGGTCTTCGCGCCGAGCTGCGCCGCGCCCGAGGCCACGGTCAGCCCCGCTGCCCCGCCGCCCAACACGCCGATGTCGTAGTCGTAGGATGCCATGGGCGCCTCCCCGTCAGGCCCGCGCGTCCGGCGGGCCGGGCCGCAGCCCCGCCCGGGAGCGGACGCGGGCCATGATCTTTCTGGCCGCCAGCGGGAACAGCCCCAGCAGCACGAAGGACGCCAGCAGCCCCGGCGAGACGATGTCCCGCAGGGACTCGATGCGCGAGAGCTGGACCCCCGCGTTCACGTACACCGCCGTGCCCGGCAGCATGCCCAGTTGCGAGACCCAGTAGAACGTCGCAAGCCGCATGGGCGACAGGCCCATGAGCAGGTTGATGACGAAAAAGGGGATGGCCGGGATGAGGCGCATGGTGAACAGGTAGAGCGCGCCCTCGCGCTCCAGGCCCCGGTTCACCGCGCCCAGCCGCTCGCCGAAGCGGCCCTGGACCCAGTCCCGCAGCACGAAGCGCGAGGTCAGGCAGGCCAGGGTCGCGCCGATGGCGCTGGCGAAGGACACCGTGATCAGCGCCGTCCAGAACCCGAACAGCCCGGCGCCCAGCAGCGTCAGCACCGTGGCCCCGGGCAGGGACAGGGCCGTGGTGCCCACGTAGACCGCGAAGAACGCCCCCAGCACGGCCAGTCGGTGCTCGACGTACAGCGCGGCGAACTCCACCTGGCGCGACTTCACGTAGTCCAGGGTCAAGAAGCGCCCCAGGTCGAAGGCGAAGAAGGCCGCCACGCACGCGGCGGCCAGCAGGACGAGGAGAAGTTTCTTGGCGTGCATCGGCCCTCCCGCCGAAATGTTCCCAGGCCACGGCGCCCGGGCCCGGACTGCCGCCGCCCGGCCCGGCGCGGCCTTGACCGCGAACCGGTCCATAGCTTACCGGGTTTTCATGCTGGCACAAAGCGCAAACTTGGCCCGCCCCAGGGTGCTCGTGGCCGACGACGACCGCGC
>CAYUIN010000243.1:0-4717 GCA_964444695.1 uncultured Desulfocurvus sp. | reverse complement strand
TGCCAGGGCAGGCGCGGTGGGCTAACACAGGGGCCATCATGGCTGGGACCTCCATTTTTTTACCGCCGCTCAGGACGCCCACGGGCGGCTTGGCGGTGTTGCACCGCATCGGGGCGATGCTTGAGGCCGGGGGGCTGGACGTGGCCTTCGTGCCGCGCGAGGACGGGTGCTGGATGCCGGAGTATTCCGGGCTGGTGCCCGTGGTGCCCTGGCGGGAGCTGGCCCTTGGCCCAGGCGACTTGTGGCTGGTGCCCGAGGGCTGGGTGAACGCCCTGGCGCCCGGGTTGCAGACCGGTGCGCGCACGCTGCTGTACGTGCAGAACTGGGCCTACCTGTTCTCGGCGCTGCCCCAGGGCGTGCGTTGGGACCAGTTGGCGGTGGATTTTCTGGCCGTATCCGAGCCTGTGGCCTGGTTTGTGCGCGAGGCGCTGGGCCGCGAGGCGCCGGTGTTGCGGCCTGGCATCGACCTGGAACTGTTCGCCCCGCCCGCCGCGCCGCTGCCCGCCACGCCGGTGCGCGTGGCGTACATGCCGCGCAAGAACAAGGCGCTGGCCGCGCAGATCCGGGCCGTGGTCGAGGCCCGCGCGGCCCGCACGCCCGGCGCGCCGCCCATCGAATGGGTGGAGATCGCCGGGCAGTCGCAGCAGGGCGTGGCGGGGATGTTGCGCCGTTCGCATCTGTTCCTGGCCACGGGCTATCCCGAGGGCTGCCCGCTGCCGCCGCTGGAGGCCATGGCCTCTGGCTGTCCGGTGGTGGGTTTTGCGGGGCTGGGCGGGCACGACTACCTGCGCCAGGCCGAGCCGCGGCCCGGCGCGGCCGCGCCGTGGTGCCCGCTGCGCGAGGTGCCCTGGGGCGGCAACGGGCTGTACGTCGCGGACGGCGACGTGATGGCCGCCGCCCTGGCGCTGGAGACGGCCGTGGCCTGGGCCGCGGCCGACGACCCGCGCTACGCCGCCGCCTCCCAGGCCGCCCTGGCGACGGCCGCCGCCTATTCGCTGGACGCGCAGCGCCGGGCCCTGCTGGCCCTGTGGCGCGAGATCGGCCCCTGACCCGCCCGCCCGTGGCCGCGCGGCCTGGGCATTCCCCCACTGGATGGTTATACTGATGGATGAGGCCCTGCCGCCTCATGGAGAGCGCATGAGCACGCCGCCACGCCTGCCCGGGGAGCACGGGCCCTATACGGACGTCTATTTTCGCCGCACCCGGGACATCCTGCTGGCCGAGGGCCTGGACCCCGTGGTCACGATGCAGGTCTTCGTGCGCGAGGGGCCGGGCACGGTGCACGGCCTGGACGAGGCCGTGGCGATGCTGCGGGCCTTCGCCGGGCACGGCGCGTCGCGGCTGATGGTCCACGCCCTGGCCGAAGGCGCGCCCTACGCCCCGGGCGAGACGCTGCTGACCATCGACGGGCCGCTGGTGGATTTCGTGGAGCTGGAGACGCTGTACCTGGGGGCGATCACGGCGGCCACCAGCCAGGCGGCGGGCATCGCCCCGCCGGACCCGGAGGCGGTGCGCAGGCGCTGCGCGCAGGTGCGCGAGCTGCTGCCGGACAAGAATTTGATGTATTTCGGCGCCCGGCACTGGCACTGGAGCGTGGAAGAGGCGCTGTGCGCCGCCGCCGTGGCCGGGGGCTTCGACTCCTGCGCCACGGACGCCGGGGCCCGGGCCGCCGGGCAGTCGGGCGGCGTGGGCACCATCCCCCACGCCCTGGTGCTGGCCATGGCCGAGGCCCATGGCGAGCGCCACGCCACGCGCGAGGCGGCGCTGGCCTTCGACCGGCACATCGACCCCGCCGTGCCGCGCGTGGCCCTGGTGGACACCTTCAACCGCGAGATCGCGGACAGCCTGGACACGGCCCGCGCCCTGGGCTCACGGCTGTGGGGCGTGCGCACGGACACGGCCGGGGAGAACCTGGGCGAGGGCGCGCCCGCCAGCGGCCCGCGCTTCGAGGCCGGGCCGGGCGTGACCGTGGGTTCGGTGCGCGCCCTGCGCCGGGGGCTGGACGGGGCCGGGTTCGAGGCAGTGAACATCGTTGTTTCCAGCGGCTTCGGCGACCTGGACAAGGTCCGGGCCTTCGCCGCCGCAGAGCGCAGGGACGGGCGGCTGTTCGAGGCCGTGGGCCTGGGCGGCCTGTACCCGGCGCGCATCGCCACGGCGGACGTGGTCCGCGTGAACGGCCGCGACCTGGCCAAGACCGGGCGGCGGCGAAGGGACAATCCGCGCCTCGCGCGCGTGCTCTAGCCCCTTGGGAGAACGGCAATGGACAAGGCACTGCTGATCATCGATATGCTCAATGATTTCGTCCGCCCGGACGGGCGGTTGTATTTTCCAAAGGCCCGGGGCATCGTGCCCGCCGTGGCGCGGCTGCGCGAGGCCTTCGCGAAACACGGGCGGCCCGTGGCCTACAGCAACGACGCCCACCCCGAGGACAGCGCGGAGTTCCGCATCTGGCCGCCGCATTGCCTGGCGGGCAGCGAGGGTGCCGCCGTGGTGCCCGAGCTGGCGCCCGGCCCCGGGGACGGCGTGTACCCCAAGGATTCGCTGCGGGCCTTCAGCAACCCGGACCTGGAGACGGACCTGCGCGCGGCGGGCGTCGCGGAGCTGTTCGTCTGCGGCACGGCCACGGAATACTGCGTCAAGGAGGCCGTCATCGGCGCCCTGGCGCGCGGCTTCAAGGTCGTCGTGGTCCAGGACGCCATCGCCGGGGTGGACCTGCAACCCGGCGCCGTGGCCCAGGCCCTGGAGGCCATGCGCCGCGCCGGGGCCGTGTTCATGGACCTGGACGCGGCGATCGAACTGGCCGCCTGCGCCGAGTGCGCGGCGGCGGACTGAGGCAACTCCCCGGGCCGAGGCCCGGACGGAACACGACGCAAAGACGCAAAGGATCAAGGAACGGATATGGGAAAGAAGAAACCCCGGGCCCTGCCGGAGACCATGGCCTTGCCCGAGGGCGGCGTGGAAAGCCACGCCCACCTGGACATGGAGCAGTTCGAGGGCGAGGTGGACGCCGTCATCGCCCGGGCGGCGGCCTGCGGCGTGACGCGCATCGGCCAGGTCTACCTCGGGCCGCAGGCGTACCAGGACAACAAGGGCCTGTTCGCCGGGCACCCCGGGGTGTTCGGCCTGCTGGGCGTGCACCCGCACGACGCCAAGGACCTGGACGACGCCGGGCTGGCGGCCATGGCCGAGGCCTTCGGCGCCGACGAGGGCCTGCGCGCCGTGGGCGAGATCGGCCTGGACTTCTTCTACGACCTCTCCCCGCGCGACGTGCAGCTCGCGGGCTTCAAGGACCAGCTGGCCCTGGCCCGCGAGGTGGATCGCCCCGTGGTGGTGCACAGCCGCGACGCCTGGGACGAGACCATGGACGCCCTGGCGGACCTGGGCTTCAAGGACCGCCCGGTGCTGATCCACTGCTTCGGCGGCGGGCCGGAGCAGATGCGCCAGGTGGTGGACAACGGCTGGATGCTGTCCATCCCCGGGCCGGTGACCTACGCCAAGAACGAGCCGCTGCGCCGGGCCGTGGCCGTCGCCCCGGCCGAGCGCATCGTGCTGGAGACGGACAGCCCGTTCCTGGCGCCGGACCCCTGGCGCGGCAAGCGCAACGAGCCCGCCTACCTGGTGTTCACGGCCCACGCCGTGGCCGCCCTGCGCGGCGAGGACCCCGCCGCCCTGTGGCGTCTGGCGGCGGCCAACGCCGAGCGCTTCTTCGGCCTGAGGGAGTGCCCGGGGGTCAGTGGAACAGATCGCCCACGTAGCGCGTGAGCAGGCCCTCGCCGAGGGCCTCGCGCAGGGCCCGGGCCACCTCCGGCACCAGGGCTTCGAGCCTGCGGTTCAAATACAGGTAGCCCTGAATCCGGCCGATCTCCCCCAGCCTGCGGATTCCCGCGTCCCGGAATTCCTCTCGCCCCAGCAGCAGCCGGGCCGAAACGTCGTCGAGCAGGAATACGTCCAGCCGCTCCCGGGCCAGCAGACGCAGCCCCTGGATCTTCTCGGCCAGGGCGATGGTCCGGTGCGGCGCCGTGTCCCCCCGCTGCGCAAGCAGTTCCTCGATGCGCACGCTGCCCCGCGTGTAGCCGATGTCCAACGCCGCCCCCGCAAACGCCAGCAGGGATTCCAGCGTGGCCGCATCGCCCAGGTCGTCGCGCCGGGCGTATATGCCCAGCCCGGTCTCGGCGATGGGTTGCGGCACCCGCACCAGCGAGTCCACGCCATCTTCGAGGCTCTGAATCCGAAAGGAGTCGCCGTCCACCCGGCCCTGCGCGGCGGTGACGAAGCCCCGCGCGGCAGGCAGCGGCACCAGCTGGGCCCCCAACCCCAGCTTGGCGAACACGGCCTTGTAGAAATCCTGGACCTTGTCCAATTCCGGCCCGGCCTCCAGGTCACTGGCCAGGACGATCGTCCGCCCGAAATCCGCCGCGCCGAGTATCCCGGGCCACGCGCAGACGAGCATGGCGCACAACAGCGGCACAATGACGTTCCGGGGTCTCGGCATGCGGTCCTCCTGGAAATGGACGAGGGACTGGGCGAAGGGAGCCGGTACACGCCAGTGTACCATACCCGCGCCCCTGGTGCCAGGACGGCCGCGCCAAAAGGAACAACGCCCCCGGCGATGGCGCGGGGGGCGTTGTGGATGAAACGGTCGGATGGGGAAGCGCGGGCCCTGCGGCCTAGAAGTGCAGTTCCTTGATGTCCTTGGCCATCAGGCGCATCAGGCCCC
>CAYUIN010000242.1:1721-4717 GCA_964444695.1 uncultured Desulfocurvus sp. | reverse complement strand
CCTCACGGCCTTCATGGCCGTGGAGGGCACGCTGTTCTTCCTGCCGCTGCTGTTTCTGCCCACCACGACCCTGCCCACGGTCTTCCCGCCGACCGCCGTGGCCAGCATCGTCTTCCTGGGCATCGGCGTCACGCTGCTGGCCTACCTCTGCTACAACTACGGCAACTCCAACATGCCCGCCAGCAAGGCCGGGGTGTTCATCAACCTGGTGCCCGTGGGCACCGTGGCCCTGGCCTGGCTGCTGCTGGGCGAGACCTTCACCCTGCAACAGACCCTGGCCTCGGCCCTGGTACTGGCCGGGGTGCTGGCCAGCCAGGGTGCCGCCGAGGCCTGAGCAGGCGCCGAAATCGCTTCTCATCCGGCGCGCACCATGCTAGTTTTCCGCCACATATCCGGGACCTTGCACGAGACGCGGCCATGAGGGACGACCGCAAGACCAAGAAACAACTCCTGACGGAACTGCGGGAACTGCGCTCCAAGCTGCGCAGCTGCCACACCAACTGCGGAGAAATGCGCTACCGGGCCATGTTCGAACACATGGCCAGCGGCTTCGCGGTCTACGACGTGGTGGACGGCGGGCAGGACTTCGTGGTGCGCGAGTTCAACCCCGCCGCCGAGCGGCTGAACGACATTCCCGTCCAGGACGCCGTGGGGCACCGTCTTTCCGAACTCTTCCCCCTGATCAAGGACTCCGAGGCCCGCCGGGCCATGCGCCGGGTGTGGCGCACGGGGCGCTCCGAGCGCGTGCCCGCCCAGCAATTCGAGGGCGCGCCCGGCGACACCTGGCGCGAGTACGTGGTCTACCGCCTGCCCTCGGGCCAGGTGGCGGTCATCGTGGACGACGTCACCGCCCGCGAGCAGGCCGCGCGCGAGGCCCGCAGCAAGGCCGAATTCCTCCAGGCCACCCTGGACGCCGTGAACGACGGCATCTGGGAGTACGACCTGGCCCGGGAGCGTTTTTCGTGCAGCGAACGGCTGGCGGGCATGCTGGGCTGCACCGCGTCCCAGGCCGCCTGCCACGGCCCCCTGTGCCGCGAACTGCTGCACCCGGACGACGTGACGCGCCTGGATGCCGCCCTGGACCGCTGCCGCCTGGGCGCGAGCGACCGCGTGGGCCTGGAGCTGCGGATGCGGCCTCCGGGGCAGGACTGGAAGTGGTTCTACGCGCGCGGCAGCGTCGTGGAACGGTCCGAGACCGGCCGGGCCACGCGGATCATCGGCGCGCACACGGACCTCACCGAGCACAAGCGCGCCCAGCAACGGCTGCGCGAGAGCCTGGAACTGTTCTCCAGCATCTTCGAAAACGCCTACACGACCATGATGCTCATCGACCCGGCCGACGGGCGCATCGTGGAGGCCAACGCCCGGGCCTGCGGGTTCTACGGCTACAGCCCGGCGGTCCTCAAATCCATGACCATCATGGACCTCAACATCCTGCCGCCGCAGGAGGTGCGCCAGGTGATGCGGCGCGCGGGCGACCAGGCCCAGAGCCAGTTCCGCTTCCGCCACCGCCTGGCCTCGGGCGAGGTGCGCGACGTGGAGGTCCACACCGGGCCGGTGCACATCCACGGCCGGGCCCTGCTCTACTCCATCGTCCACGACGTCACCGAGCGGCTGCGCGCCGAGGAGGCCCTGCGCCGCTCCGAGGCCACCCTGTCGAGCATCTTCCGGGCCGCGCCCGTGGGCATCGGCACCGTGCGGGAGCGCGTGCTGGGCACGGTCAACCAGGCCCTGTGCGCCATGCTCGGCTACACGCCCGGCGAGCTGACGGGAAACAGCTCGCGCATGCTCTACGCCACCGAGGAGGAATTCCTGCGCGTGGGCCGCGAGTACAACCGGCAGGTGAACCGCCACGGCCACGGCACCGTGGAGACGATCTTCCGCGCCAGGGACGGCGAGCCGCGCAACGTGCTGCTGGGCTCCTCCTGGCTGGACCCGGCGGACCACGACCAGGGCCTGGTGTTCACCGTGCTGGACGTCACCGAGCGCCGCCGGGCGCAGGAGGAGATCAGCCGCGTGCGCAAGGGCCTGCATCAGCTGGCGGACTCCATGCCCTCGGCGCTGTTCGTGGTGGACCAGCAGGCGCGCGTCACCCTGTGCAACGAGGCGGCCCAGGAGCTGGTGGGCGGCTCCGAGGCCGAAATGGCCGGCAGGACGTTCCACGGCCTGCTGCCCGGCTTCGCGGGCTTCGCCTCGCTGCTGGACGAGACCCTGGCCTCCGGCGGCCCGCTGATGCGCAAGGCCCTGCCCCGCAGCGTGGACGGGCGGCTGCGCTTCTGGGATCTGCTGGTCTACCCGCTGGACGAGGGCGGCCCGGGCCGGGCCGTGGTGCGCCTGGACGACGTGAGCGACCGGGTGCAGATGGAAGAGGCCATGATCCAGAACGAGAAGATGATGAGCGTCGGCGGGCTGGCGGCGGGCATGGCCCACGAGATCAACAATCCCCTGGCGGGCATCCTGCAGGGCGCGCAGAACATCCGCCGCCGCCTGGACCCGGCCCTGGAGGCCAACCGCCGCGTCGCCGCCGAGACGGGCTGCGACATGGACGCCGTGGCGGCCTACGCCGAGGCCCGGCGCATCGCCCGCTTCCTGGAGGGCATCAGCGCCGCCGGGGAGCGCGCGGCCCAGATCGTCAGCAACATGCTGGACTTCAGCCGCGACGGGCACTCCCTGCGCGAGCCGCTGGACCTGGCGCAATGCATCCAGCGCAGCGTGGGGCTGGCCGCCGGGGGCTACGACCTGGGACGGCGCTACGACTTCCGGCACATCGAGGTCCTGCGCGAGTTCGAGAAGCCCGGCCCCGTGGTCCACGGCTCCATGCCCGAATTGCAACAGGTGTTCCTGAACCTGCTGATCAACGCGGCCCACGCCATGGCCGACAAGATCTACGAGGACGAGCCGCCGCGCCTGATCCTGCGCTGCCGCACCGAGGGCGGCCAGGCCGTGGCCGAGGTCCAGGACAACGGCCCCGGCATCGACGACGCCCTGCGCGGGCG
>CAYUIN010000242.1:0-1711 GCA_964444695.1 uncultured Desulfocurvus sp. | reverse complement strand
GGAATTCCGGCCGACATTATCGGGCGGATCTTCGACCCGTTCTTCACCACCAAGGCGCCGGGCCAGGGCACGGGCCTGGGCCTGTCCGTGTCCTATTTCATCGTGACCCGCAACCATGGCGGGTCCATCACCGTGCAGTCCGAGCCCGGGCTGTTCACCCGCTTCACCATCCGCCTGCCCCTGGTCCGGGACGAAGACGCGAAAAAAGCGCCCGGAGGCGCCCTCTAGGCGGCACGGGGCAGGCCCCCGTCCGCGGTCCGGCCCTGGGCCTCAGCCCTTGGGGGCGGCCTTGGCCCTGGCCACGGCGGCCTTCATCTCCGCCGAGGTGATCACGTCCAGCATCACCAATATCTCCTCCAGCCCGAAGGGGCTCTTGGACCCGGTCTTGAATTCCTGGGCCTTGCGCACGTCGTCCTGGGTGACGCGCCCGCTTTGCAGCAGGTAGTCCACGGGCCCGGAGTAGGTGCCGCCGCCGCCGTCCGCCTCGCCGCCCAGGGAGGGCAGGCTCTGGTCCATGGCCACCAGGGCCATGCGCTCGCGGGCCATCTCGTCCTCGCGGGAGGTCAGTTCCAGGATCTCCGACTCCAGCTCCTCCACGGCCAGCATCAGTCCGCCCTTCTCCTGCTCCAGGCGCAGGACCTCTCCCTGGTAGGCCTGGATCATCCGCGAGTAGCTCACGGGCACGATGATCAGCAGCACCAGGGCCACGAGGGACAGGACCATGATCGTCACGACGCCCTCCCCGCAGCCTGCACGGCGGCGTCGCGCTCGGCGCCCTTCATGTCCTGCGGGCTGACGATGCCCAGGATCACCAGGGCCTCCTCCAGGCTCTGCTCGCTGCGGGTCTTCTCCAGGTAGGCCTGGGCCTTGGCGATGCCCTCGTCGTTCAGGCGGCCCATGTCCTTGAGGATTTCCAGGGCGCTGCGGGTCGGGGGGCGGAGGTCGGCGCGCTCGCGGCGCTCGGCCTCGCGTTTCTCTTCCAGCTCCTCGATCTGGCGGCGCATGGTCTCCACGCGCGTGCGGCGCAGCGTCACCTCGGCCCGCAGGTCCTGCACGCGCATCTCCAGGTCCAGGCGCTCGCGCCGCAGCCCGCGTATCTGGCGGATGTAGCGTTCGCGCATGGACCTGGTGAAGCCGCCGAAGCCCACGGCAAAAACAAGAAGCACGGCGCAAAGGACGCCTATGGTGACGATGCCCATATCCCGGATGACTCCCGTCGCGGTGCGATGCTGCGGGAAGTATATCCCACGGCCGCCGAGGGTCACAAGAAAAATACACGATACCGGAATGATACGTGCTTCTGAGAGGAAAAATGGAAGAAATCCGGTCTAGTAGGACTTTCCGGGATTCATGATTCCGTGGGGATCGAAGGCCGCCTTGATGGAGCGCATCAGTGCGCGCTCGCGGGGGCCGAGCTGACGGTCCAGGTGGGGCAGCTTGGTCAGGCCCACCCCGTGTTCGCCGGACATGGTGCCGCCCAGGGAGAGCACCAGGGACAGGACCTCGGCCTTGGCGGCGCGGGCGGCCTCGGCCTGGGTGGCGGCGTCGTACATGATGTTGACGTGGATGTTGCCGTCGCCCAGGTGGCCGAAGGTCAGGATGGTCAACCCGGCGGCGCGGGCGATGTCGCGGATGCCCGCCACGGCGCGGCGGACCTTGCCGCGCGGCACGGAGACGTCGTCGCTCATCTTGTCCGGGGCGACCTTGAAGC
>CAYUIN010000241.1:0-4744 GCA_964444695.1 uncultured Desulfocurvus sp. | reverse complement strand
CCTGGGCCGCGCCGGGGCAGCCGCCGCCGTGGGCCGGGCCGTGGGCCGGGGCCTTGCCGTCGCGCCGGGCCACGTAGGCCATGGCGGCCTCCTCGTCGAAGGCCTCGGCCTCGCGCTCGATGATCTGCAACGCGCCCGTGGGGCACTCGCCCAGGCAGGCGCCCAGGCCGTCGCAATAACTGTCCTTCACCACCCGGGCCTTGCCGTCCACGATGGCCAGCGCGCCCTCGGCGCAGGAGGGCACGCACTGCCCGCAGCCGTTGCACAGCGCCTCGTCTATCTCGATGATCTTGCGGATGATCTTGCTCATATCGTGTGTCTCCTTTGCTTGCGTGGTCTCGCGGCGGCCGGTGCCCGCCGTCCATGATGCGAAGATACACACCCGGCGGCCAGACGCTTTGACCCACGTCAAAACGTCCCACAGGCGCGCATTTTATTTCGCGCCCCGCCCCGCGGCCGCTCCCCGGCCGTTGCCGCCCGCGCCCGGGGATGGTAGAGACGCGGGCATGGACGTCAAACGATCTCTTTCGGCCATGGACCTGTTCCAGGGGCTGGCGCCCGCGCAGCTGGACGCCCTGGCCTCCATCTGCGTGCCCGCGCGCTACGCCAAGGGACAGACCATCTTCCTGGAAGGCAGCGCGGCGGGCGGGCTGCACGTCGCCCTCAGCGGACAGGTCAAGATCTTCAAGCTGTCCGTGGAGGGTCGCGAGCAGATCATCCACATCTACGGCCCGGGCGAGCCCTTCGGCGAGGTGCCGATGTTCGAGGGCGGGCGCTTCCCGGCCAACGCCGAGGCCACCCAGGACTCCGAGGTGCTGTTCGTCCCCCGGGACGGGCTGCTGCGCCTCTTGGAGCGGGACAAGACCATGGCCATGAACATGCTGGCCGCGCTCTCGCGCAAGCTGAGGCGCTTCACCGTGAAGCTGGAGAACCTGACGCTCAAGGAGACGCCCCAGCGCGTGGCGGCCTATCTGCTGGACCTCTCCGACCGCGCGGGCGGCGGCACCGAGGTCGCCCTGGACATCTCCAAGGGCCACCTGGCGGGCCTGCTGGGCACCGCGCAGGAGACGCTCTCGCGGGTGCTGAAGAAGATGAGCCTGGCCGGGCTGATCGAGGTCCGGGGCAAGCAGATCGACCTGCTGGACCTGGACGGCCTGGAGGCCCTGTCCAACGGGGACGAGCGGCTCTAGCGGGCGGACCGGCCCGGCGCCGCGACGCTTCCAAAGGCCTCCGACGCATGCCGCGAGGGGCTTTTTCTTTCGCCGCGCGCGCCCCGTCAGGCCTCGCCCGCCCCGCTCCGCCGCCCGCGCGGATACACGGCGCGGAACAGGCCCGGGCCGGTGAGGCAGGTCAGCACCGCAAGCAGCACCACGCAGTCCTTGAAGACCTCGGACACCAGCCCGTATTGCAGGCCCAGCGAGGCCGCCGCGATAATCAACGACAGGCGCGAGGCCAGCAGCAGCCCGGCGGCCAGAGACTCGCGCAGGCCGTAGCCGAGCAGCGTCAGCAGCGCCCCGGGCACGATCTTGACCACCAGCGCCGCCGCGAACAGCCCCGCCGTGAGCCACAGCCGGTCCGGCGCCAGGACGTTGCCCAGGTCGAAATTCATGCCCACGTCGATGAAGAAGATGGGGATGAAGAATCCGTAGGCCATGCCTGAAAGCTTGGTCTCCAGCGCGCCCCGGTCGCGAAACAGGAACGCCAGCAGCGCCCCGCCCAGAAAGGCCCCAAGCACCGGTTCCAGGCGCACCAGCTCCGAGACCGCCACCAGCAAAAAGAGCAGCGCCAGCGACATCCGCACCCCCAGTTCCTGGGCGTCCTCCACGGCCAGGATGCGCGCGGCCTGCTTCGGGTGCCACCAGACCCACAGCCGCCCCAGCTTGAGCAGCAGCGCGAATCCCAGCAGGAACGGCAGCGGCGAGGCCAGCCCCCAACTCAGCCCCTCCTCGCGCCAGAGTACGAAGAAGGTGATCCCGAACAGGGTCAGAAAATCCGCCAGGGTGGCGGCGATGAGCACCGTCTGCCCCAGCGGGCCGCGGATGATGCCCGCCTCGCGCAGGCTGGGCACCACCAGGCCCAGGGAGGTCGTGGTCAAGACCAGGGTCGTGAACATGCCCTGGCCCAGCAACTGCGCGGCCACGGCGGCCAGGGCGAACGTGACCCCGAAGAGCAGGAACTGGAAGGCCAGGCGCCCGCCGCTCTGGCGGGCCATGGAGGCGAAATCCAGCTCCATCCCGGCCTGGAACATGAGCAGCAAAAAGCCCAGATGCGCCAAAAACGGCAGGAACTGGCCCTCCATCTGCAAGTCCAGGCCGCTGGTGCCAAGTAGCATCCCGAACAGGATCTGGGCCGCGACCTCGGGCAGCCGCGTCAGGCGCGCCAGCCCCGGCAGCACGGCGGCGGCCAGGGCGATGAGCAACAGGGACCAGGCTTGATCGAGCTGCACGGCGCGCCCCCTAGCCCGTGACCACCAGGACCGTGCACGGGGCCCGGTCCAGCAGATGTTCGCCCACGTCCGGCGTCAGGAACCCCAGGCCCCCGGCGTCGGAACTGCCCAGGACCATCAGGTCGTAGTCCCCGGCCAGGGCCGTGATCTCGCGCACGGGGTTGCCCTCGCGCACGACGGTTTCCACGGTGGCGCCCCGGCCCCGGGCCAACTCGCGGGCCTGGGTCAGGGCCGTGCGGACCCAGTCCCCATCCCCGTCGCCGTGCATGAAATCCGGCTCGCCCACCACGGCCACGGCCACCTCGCCGCCCAGGCGCTGGGCGATCTGCACGGCGATTTCCAGGGCCAGGCCCGAGTTGCCCGCGCCGTTGAAGGGCACCAGGATGCGCTTGCCCGGCCCCGCCCCGCGCGAGACCCACAACGGGCACGGCAGGGCCTGGGCCAGCTTCAGCGGCGAACGCCGCACCAGGGAGGCCAGCAGTCCCGCCTCGCGCCGGGGCACCACGGCCAGGCCCACGGACAATTCCCCGCAGGCCGCCTCCAACTGGGCGTAGGGCCGCTCGCCCAGGGGCCGCAGCTCCAGGGTCACCTTGCCCGCCCAGAAGTCGCGCGTCTCGCGCGCGGCGTCCGAGTCCTCCCCGCCCAGGACCACCACCTGCTCGATCATCAACGCCTGCACCAGGCGCATGGACTCGGCCAACAGCTCGCGGTCGCGCTCGGGGTCGTCCCCGGTGAGGCACAACAGCAGGGCCTGACCGTAGGCCCGGGGGAAATCGTTCTCGCCGCATTCCAGCAGCGAACACACGGGGCGGAACTGGTCCGGGGGACCCACGGTGATCAGCACGTCGCCCTCGCGGAACACGATGTCGTCCTGCGGTCCGAAAAGCGCCCCGTCGCGAAAGACCCCTGCCAGCAGCCACGATTCGCCGCGCAGCCCCAGCGGGGTTTTGCCGATGACACTGCCGCGCGGTCCGACCTCGATCTCGATGACCTCGCCCCGCTCGCGGGCCACGGGGATCACCCGCACCCGGGGGTTGCGCAGGTATTGCACCACGTCGCGCGCCAGGCCTCCGATGTCCGAAAAGGGCCGCGCCCCGAGTTGCTCCATGGCCGAGCGCCGCCCCGGGTCCGTGACCCGGCCCACCACGTGGGGCACGCCCGCCTCCACGGCGAAGCGCACCACGGCGAGGTTGACCTCGTCGTCCGGAGTGAAGGCCAGGACCCAGTCGTGCTCGGCCAGCCCGGCCCGGTCCAGGACCACGGGGCTCGAGGCGTCGCCCGTGAGCACGCGCCGCACGGCCTCGAACTCGCGTGGCAGCTCGGCGGTGTTGTTCCTGGTGTCCAGCACCGTGACGTCCCAGCCCTCGCCCAGGCGAGCCAAAAGGGCCCGTGTGGCGCGCCCGGCGCCGCAGATAAGGAGCTTCATGCCGTCCTCGGGGGTTGGCGGTTGGACTTCCGTCAGTTCTTCCACCATAGAGGCTTCGCCACGGCGAAGCAACTCGCGAGGCGCAAGACCGCGTCCGGGACGCGCCGCGCAAGGCCGGGAGCCCCCGCCCGCCGGGGCCCCCGGGCGAGTTGTCATCGGCCCCGACGCCTGCTAGTCTGCGCTGCGCGCGGCGTTTCGCCGCCCACCCGCGCCCGGCGCGGGCGAACCCCTCACCCCGAGGTACGCCGCATGGCCCAGCTTTTCCCCGTGCCCATGGCCCGCAAGGTGCTGGCTTTCTTTTTGCTTTTCGCGTCGCTGTGCGCCGCCGCCGCCGTGTGGAGCTTCCGTTCGGGCTTTTTGTGGACCGGCATCTGCATCCTGGCCGTGGCCGCGCCGATCATCGTCCTGTACTGGTTCATGCTGGTGGCCAACCCCTCGCGCACCAAGATCATCGTGGACGGCGGGGAGCTGATGGTGGACGCGCCGCCGTTCTTCAAGGCCTCCCAACCCTTGGCCGGGGTGGCCTCCGCCCGGCTGACCAGCATCTCCGCAGACCCGGAGCTCAAAGGCATGACCAGCGAGGGCAGCATGGCCTATTTCGGCTACCGCAGCGGCAGCTTCAAGACCGCCTCGGGCCGCGACGTGGCCGTGGCCGCGCGCGGCGACCGCGTGCTCTGCCTGGACACCGCCGAGCGCCTGCTGCTCCTGGCGCCCAAGGACCTGGACGGCCTGGCGGCCGCCGTGGAAGCCGTGCTCCCCGTGAGCAAGGACTGAACACGATACGTCGGCTGATAATCAGCGAACGAACCATCAAGGCCGCCCGCGCTTCCGGCGCAGGCGGCCTTTTCCTTTGGCGCCATGCCGGCGGCGCG
>CAYUIN010000240.1:0-4764 GCA_964444695.1 uncultured Desulfocurvus sp. | reverse complement strand
CGTCCCGGCGGGGGTCCACGTCCACGTCCAGGCCGTGCAGGGTGTCGTAGCCCGGGGGCGTTTCCGGCCCGGGCCCGGGGGCGCACGGGGCGTCGGGGCCCAGCCTGCGGTTGGCGGGCACGTCGCGGCCCTTCCACATCAGGGCCACGATGACCGCCAGGATCAGCCCGGCCTGCAACAGACCCAGCAGCGCGTCCTCGGGCTGCCCGTCCATGACGATCAGCGCGCTCACGCCCAGGCACACGGCGATGGTGAAGATGGCGAAGGCCGCCTCCTTGCGCTGGAAGCCCATGAACAGCAGGCGGTGGTGCAGGTGGTCGCGCCCCGGGGTGGCCATGGGCTTGAAGATGTTCCAGACCCGCTGGTTCTTGATGCGCGACAGGGTCACGTAGACCATGTCGAAGATCAGCACGCCGAAGATCAGAAGCGGCGCGGTGAGGGACACGAAATGGCTGGACGCGGACCACTCCCCGAAGACCGCCAGGCAGCCGAGCATGAAGCCCAGGTACGTGCTGCCCGAATCGCCCAGAAAGAGCATCGCCGAGCGGCCGAAGATGAAGTTGTAGGGCATGAAGCCCATGCAGGACCCGGCGATGGACACCGCCAGCCAGCCCAGGGCGGGCTGGTTCGTCTTGAAGGCCAGGATGCCCAGAAACAGCGAGGTGATGCTGGCCAGCCCGGCGGCCAGCCCGTCGATGCCGTCGAAGAAGTTCATGGCGTTGGTCAGCCCGACGATCCAAAGCAGCGTCAGCGGCACGTTGCACCACAGGGCCCAGTCCCCGCCCGTGAACACCGTGAGGTGGATGCCGCCCCCGGCGATGACGAAGGACGCGGCCACCACCTGGGACACGAAGCGCCACAGCGGCGGCAGCGGGCGCACGTCGTCCCACAGGCCGAGGAAGAAGATCAGCGCCCCGGCGAGCATCAGCTCCGCCATGCCGGGCATGAACACGCCGTTCATCAGCAGCGAGGCGTTGAGCGCAATGAACACCGCCAGCCCGCCGAACAGCGGCGTGGGCCGGTCGTGGATCTTGCGCATGTCCGGGCGGTCCATGACGTTCAGCCACCGCGCCAGGGCCGCGCACACGGGCGAGGTCAGGTAGGCCGCCAGGAAGGCGAAGAGCAGGATGTACTGCCAGCGCATCCCGGCGCTGAAATAATAGGCCCGCACCGAGGGCAGCGTCTGGATGACCAGACAGGACCCGAGCAGGACCCGCCAGAAGATGTGACTCATGTCCAGGCCTCCCCGAGAAGGTCCAGGTAGACCTTCTCTATGGATGCGGCCATGGCCCGCGCGCCGAACCGCTCGTCCACCCTGGCCCTGCCCGCCGCGCCCATGCGCGCCGCCAGGGCTCCGTCCGTCAGCATCGTTTCCAGGGCCCGCGTCAGGGCCGGGCCGTCCCCCGGCGGCACCAGCAGACCCGTGACCCCGTCGTCCACCACGTCCGGGATGCCGCCCACCCGCGAGGCGACCACGGGCAGGCCCATGGCCATGGCCTCCAGCAGCACGCGGCCCATGCCCTCGAACAGCGAGGGCAGCACCGAGACGTCCATGGCGCCCACGGCGGGGCGCACGTCCTGCAAAAATCCGGTGAAGACCACCGCCTCGCGCACGCCCAGCTCCGTCGCCAGGGCCTCCAGCCGGGGCCGGAGTTCCCCCTCGCCGACCACCAGCAGCCGCGCCCCGGGCAGCCGCCGTCTGAGCCCCGCCAGGGCCCCCAGCAGCGTGTCGTGCCCTTTGCCCTCCCAGAGCTTGGAGACGATGCCCGCCACGGGCGCGTCCCGGGGCAGGCCCCAGCGGTCGCGCAGCGCCGCGCGCTCGTCCGGCCCGGCCGGGGCGAAGCGCTCGGGCTCGATGCCGCTGTAGATCACCGACTGCCCGCCCGGGCAGACGATCCGCTCCCGCCCGGCCCAGTCCTGCAACGGCCGGGAAATAAAGATCATATGATCGCACCAGCGCGCGGCCCGGCGCTCCAGGAAGCGGAACAGCGCCCGGCGCGCCGGGGGCTCCTGGTCGTGGAAGGCGAAGCCGTGCACGGTGTGCACCACTTTGGCCGTCCCGGCCCAGTGCGCCCCCAGCCGCCCCACGAACCCGGCCTTGGAGTTGTGGGTGTGCACCAGGTCGTAGCCGCCGGAGCGGATCACCCGGCGCAGGGCCAGCGCGGCGCGCAGGTCGCGCAGCGGGTCCACGGGCTGCACCAGGTCCGGCACGGGCACGAAGGCCATCCCGCTTTCGCGCACCAGGTCTTCCAGCCTGCCGCCCGGGGCGCAGGCCAGGGACGCCTCCCAGCGCGCCGGGTCCAGCCCGCGCATGGACAGGAAGGTGTTGATGCCCGAACCGCTGACCACGGGCAGGGTGTGCACGTGCAGCACGCGCCGCTTCATGACGCCGCCTCCCGTCCGTATCCGAAACAATACACGAAATCCGCGCCGGGGGACAAGTCTCGGATCATGACCGCAGCCCCGCGTCCAGAAGGTCCCGGCAGGCGGCCAGCACGTCCTGCGCCTCGACCCCGCGCATGCAGCGCGGGTCCGGGCAGTCCTTGCGCCTGCACGGGCGGCAGGGCACGGAGGCGGTCAGCACCCGGTGGCGCTGCGGCGGCAGCGGGCCGAACAGGGCCTCGTCGCCCATGCCGAACACGGCGGCCACGGGCGTTCCCGCCGTGGCTGCCACGTGCATCGGCCCGGAATCGTTGCTCACCAGCAGGTCCAGCCGGGAGAGCACATGGCCCGCCTCGGCCAGGGTCATGCGCCCGGTGAGCAGCACCGCAGGGCAGGGCAGCGCCTCGGCCACGGCCCGGCCCAGGGCCTCCTCGCCCGGCCCGCCGAGGATCACCAGCCGCGCCCCGCGCTCGCGCGCCAGGGCCTCGGCCACGGCGGCGAATCGCTGCGCAGGCCAAATCTTGCACGGGATGTCCGTGCCGGGGTTCAGGCCGACCAGCGGCCCGGAGCCCGGCAGGGCGTCCAGCTCCGCGTCCCAGCGGCAGCCGCCGGGCAGGCGCAGGTCCAGCGGCCCGGCGGGCCCGGGGTCCACGCCCCCGGCGGCCAGCGCCAGGCGCAGCATGATCCGCGACATGTGCATCCCGGTCAGCTCGCCGGGGGCCACACCCTGGTGCACGAAGGCGCCCAGGCCCTTGTTGGCCTCGCCCACCAGCCGGGTCGCGCCCAGGGCGCGCATCATCAGCCCCATGCGCAGGGCCCCGGCCCGGGAATGCACGGTGTGCAGGTTCACGGCCATGGCGTAGCGCTCGCGGCGCAGTTGCGCCACCAGCCGCGCCGCGCGGCCGAGCCCGCCCTTGCCGCGAAGCAGCTCGCGGATGCGCAGCCCGTAGACCCGCTCGGCCAGGCCCATGGCCTCGGCCAGAGGCACGGCCTGGCTGTTGGTCAGCAGGTGCAGCGGCCTGTCCGGGTACCCGGCCCGGAGCGCCCGCAGCGCGTCCCGCCCCAGCATCAGGTCCCCGATGCCCGCCACGAGTATGGCCAGGATCGGCCTGCCCGCCTCGCGCCCGGCGCCGGGGCCGGGGGCGGGGGAGGATGCGCCGGATGCACAATCGCAGGGCGCTTCGGCCTCGCCAGGCGCAGGGGGCACGCTTCCACCCGCCGCGTCCCGCGAAAGAATATCCGCCGCCTCGCCTCGGCCGCCGGGCTCGATGGAGCGCGCGACGACGTTTCCGGTTTCGGCGGCGGCGACTCGTCCGCAAATGTGTTCGGCGGTGCCATCCGCAATGCCTACCGGCGGCGCATCCATCCCGGCAACGCGGTCTGGGCGCGGGGCGGCAGCACCTTGTCCGGTTCCGGCGGTGGCGATGACGCGTCCAGAAACATGTCCGGCGGTGGCAGATGCAATATCAATCTGCGGTGCATCCGTTCCGGCGACGGCGGCGCGTCCGCAAACGTGCCCGGCGGCCTGAACCGAAACCTCCTGCGGTGGCGCAGTGGTCTCCGTGGCACGGCCGGGGTGCAGGGCGCCGGGCGCCTCGCCCAGGGCCGCGCGCACGGCGTCCAGCATGGCGTCCACGCCGATGCGGGCCATGCATTCGTGGCGCGGCAGCGGGCAGCGGCCCAGGTTGCAGCCCAGGCAGCCCAGGCCGTCTGCGCGCAGCACGGCGTGCCCGGTCCCGTGCGGCGTCCAGCGCCAGGCCAGGGTCGGGCCCATGGTCGACACCGTGGGCCTGCCCAGGGCCGCCGCCAGGTGCAGCGGCCCGGAATTGTTGCCCACGAACACGGCGGCCTGTTCCAGCAGCGCGGCCAGCCCGGCGGCGTCCCAGTCCGTGGCGGCCAGGGCGGGCGCGGCGTCCATGGCCGCGCACACGTCGCGCACCAGCGCAGCGTCCCCGGGCCCGCCGACGAGGACCACCCGCGCGGCGCCAGAACGCTCCAGCGCTCCGGCCAGGGCCCCGAACCGCTTCGCGCCCCAGCGCTGGGTCAGGTGCGTCGCCCCTGGGTGGACCACCACCAGCGCCTGGTCCGGCCCGATCCCCGCCGCCCGCAACCGCTCCCGCACGGCTCGCCGCGCGGCGTCGTCTGCGGCCAAGGGCGGCCCGGCGGCCTCCCCGACGGCGGCATCGGCGTCCTGTCCCGCTTCGGGGGCAGTCTTCAGCGCATCCTGTCGCCGGTGACTATCGCTCGGCACCGTATTATCAATGCCCAAATCTTTTGCCGCCTTTGTCCAGCCCTCGCCCGCCCCGAGGCAGGCGTCCACCAGAGCGGCGTAAGTCTGCGCCATGGGCTGGTCCGGGGCCGGACCGGGCAGGGCCAAGGCGT
>CAYUIN010000239.1:0-4769 GCA_964444695.1 uncultured Desulfocurvus sp. | reverse complement strand
CCCGCCCGGCTTTGCCTGGCGGGCCGTTTTCATTGCGGGGGCAGCGCGGGCGCGGGTCAGTCCTCGCGGTCCAGGCGGCAGGCGTGCAGCATGGTGCTGATCCGGGCGTAAACGTCCGCCAGGCGCAGCAGGCCGCTGATGTGCCCGGCCCCGTCGCGCACCAGCAGGTTGTGGTGGTGGCCCAGGGCCATGTGGTGCACGGCCATGGACAGCGAGTCCGCCTCCAGCACCACCTGGGATTCCAGAGGCGGGGTCATGATGTCGCGCACCAGGATGCTCCCGGCTCGGCGGCAGATGTGCTCCAGGGAGTTCTCCCACAGCCCGTGCTGGCGGAACATGGTCTCCAGGTAGCTGCGCGGCAGGCCGAAGCGCGAGACCTGCGGCCCCTCGACCGAGGCGTACTTGGGCTCCAGCCCGGTGACCAGGTCCAGCAGCGAGAGCTTGCCCACCGCGTGCCCGGCCTCGTCCCGCACCAGGATGGCCGGGGTGTGGTAGCCGCCCGGGCCCTGGGCTGCGGCGGCTTCGTCCAGCCGCGCGGCGGCCTCGTACATGTCCGCGTCCTCGCGCACCGCGACCAGCTCCGAAACGGGGGTCATGAAGTCCGCGACCTTGTAGTCCTTCATGGAGGTTCTCCGTGTGGTTGGCGTGTGTCCCGTAAAAACAGGGCAAAACAGGGATGCAGATCCACGATAGCGCACTTGGCGGGCGAGTGGAAGCGGCGGGCGCGCCGGGGCGGGGCGCGGGCGAAAAAAAGGCCGGGACCCTCGCGGGCCCCGGCCTGTCGGCGTCGTCGGGGGGTCAGGCCTTCTTGGCGGCCTTTTTCTTGGCCGGGGCCTTCCCTGCGGGCGCGGGCTCCTCGTCGGCGACGGCCATGGCCGCCCAGTGCTCGGGCGGGGCGCCGAAGACCTTGGCGGCCTCGCGGTAGCCCATGTTCAGGGCCTTCAGGTTGATGTCGATGATCTTGGCGGGCAGGGACTCCTCCAGGCTCTTCTTGATCACCGAGCGCTTGGCGAAGGGCAGCAGGAAGGTCACCGCGCCGAGCACGATGGTGTTCATGGCCTGGGGCAGGCCCAGGCGGTCCATGCTCATCTCCGTGAAGGGCAGGCCGAGGTACTGGTTGGTGGGCACCTGCTTGACCAGGGTCGTGTTCACCAGCAGGACGCCCTGCGGCTTCATCAGCGGGAAGTACTTGTTGCAGGCCTCCTGCGACAGGGCCACCAGCAGGTCGATCTTGTCGGTCTTGGGGTAGCTGATGGGCCTGGTGCTGATGACCAGGTCCGTGCGCGAGGCGCCGCCCCGGGCCTCGGGGCCGTAGCTCTGGGTCTGGGAGACGTTGAAGCCGTGGCCCAGGGCCAGGGCGTTGCCCATGACCTTGCCCAGGGTGATCACGCCCTGGCCGCCCAGGCCGGAGAGGCAGATTTCGAAGCGGTCTATGGCGATGTCCGGTTTCATGCCCCACCTCCCGTGAGTTTGGCGCGCATTTGGGCGTAGCGCGTCTCCAGGCCGGGTTCGTCGTTGTCCACGAACACGCCGATGGGGATGCGCTCGGCCTTCTTGGCCTCGTCCAGCTTGTCGTAGGATTCCAGCGGGGCGCAGGTCTTCTTGAGCCAGTTGTACATGTCCACGGGGCTTTTGTACTTGTTCTTGCGGCCGAACTGGGTGTGGCAGGGCGTGAGCACCTCCACCAGGCTGAAGCCGGGGTGCGTCAGGGCCCGCTGGATGAGCTTGTCCAGGGTGCGGACGTGGAACACGGTGCCGCGCGAGACGAAGTTGGCCCCGGCGGCGCGGGTCATCTCCACGAAGTCGAAGGACTTTTCCATCTGCCCGTAGGGCGTGGTGGTGGACCAGCAGCCCAGCGGCGTGGCCGAGGAGCACTGCCCGCCGGTCATGCCGTAGATGAAGTTGTTCAGCACCAGGGCCGTGAGGCCGATGTTGCGCCGGGCGGCGTGGATGAAGTGGTTGCCGCCGATGGACAGCGCGTCGCCGTCGCCCTGGATGACGATCACGTTCAGCTCCGGCTTGGCCATCTTGATGCCGGTGGCGATGGTCAGGGCCCGGCCGTGCACGGCGTGTACGGTGTTGAAGTCCACGTACACGGCCACGCGGCCCGAGCAGCCGATGCCCGCCACGAGGACCACGTCGTCCTTGGGGATGCCCAGGGCGTGGACGCTGCGGATCAGCGAGCCCAGGACGATGCCGTGGCCGCAACCCGGGCACAGCACGTGCGGGAATTTCTTGTCGTGCCGCAGGTATTCGTGAATGAGTTGGGTGACTTCGGCCATGGCTTACCCCTTGCGGATGCTTTCGAGAATCTGTTTGGGCGTGATGATCTGGCCGTCGATGCGGTTGATGGTCCAGACCGTGCTCGTGCCGGGGTTGACGCGCTTCACCTCGCGCGACATCTGGCCCATGTTCATCTCCGGCACGATGACCGTGCGGCAGCGGCGCAGCAGGGCCTCCACGGCCTGACGCGGGAAGGGGAACAGGGTCTTGAGGTCGATGAGCCCGGCCCTTATGCCCTTTTCGCGCGCCTGCTCCACGGCCAGGCGCGCCGAGCGCGCCACGGAGCCGTAGGCCACGACGCCGACCTCGGCGTCGTCCGTGAGGTAGGAGTCCGTGATCTGGATGTCGAAGAAGAACTGGTCGATCTTGCGGAACTGGCGCGAGACCGCCGCCGTGACCTCGTCGGGTTTGGAGGTCGGGTAGCCGTGGTCGTCGTGGGTCAGGCCCGTGGCGTGGAAGCGGTAGCCCGATCCGATGGGCGGCATGGGCGGCACGCCGCGCACGGTCTCCTCGAAGGGCTTGTACCACTCCGGCGGCATGGACGGCAAAAGGCGGTTCAGGATCTCCAGGTCCCGGGCTTCGGGGATGGCGATCTTCTCGCGGGTGTGGGCCGTGACCTCGTCCAGCAAGAGGATCACCGGCGTGCGGTACTTCTCGGCGAAGTTGAAGGCCTTGACGGTCATCTGCAGGCAGTCCTGCACGTCCGTGGCGCTGAGCACGATGATCGAATGGTCGCCGTGCGTGCCCCAGCGGGCCTGCTGCACGTCGCCCTGGGCCGGGCTGGTGGGCAGGCCCGTGCTCGGCCCGCCGCGCATCACGTTGACCAGCACCAGCGGCGCCTCGATCATGCAGGCGTAGCCGATGAGCTCCTGCATCAGCGAGAACCCCGGGCCGGAGGTGGCCGTCATGGCCTTGCGCCCGGCCAGGGACGCGCCGATGCACGAGCCCAGCGAGGCGATCTCGTCCTCCATCTGGATGAACACGCCGTCGGCGGTCTTGGGCAGGCGCGCGGCCATGCCCTCCATGATCTCCGAGGACGGGGTGATGGGGTAGCCGCCGTAGAAGCTGCACCCGGCCAGCAGGGCGCCTTCGACCACCGCTTCGGCGCCGAGGGCGAAGATCTCGCGTTGCGTCTTCTTGCGTTTCGCGCTCATTTCTTCTCCCCCGTCACGGCGTCCTTTTCGGCGGTTTCGGCCTTGGCCCCTTGGGCCGCGCGGCCCTTGGCCTTGTCCTTGGGGGTCACGACGATGGCGAAGTCCGGGCAGTGCAGTTCGCAGAAGCCGCAGTTGATGCAGTCCTCTTCGCGAACGGCCTTGGCGCAGCCCGCCACGGCGTCGATCTCCAGCACCTTGCCCGGGCAGAAGGCCACGCACAGGCCGCAGGCCTTGCACCAGTCCGGGTAGATGGTGATCCTGGTTTGTCCTTTTTTCGGATTGGCCATTGCTCCCTCGCTGTTTTCCCGGCCGTTCGAAATACGAAAGGGTAATCGCCGTGTGGCGGATTACCCTCGTGTCCCCAGTGTGGTGTGCCCTGCGGGCTGTCGGTCGCGCATCGAATAGTCCGGGCCGTGTGTATTGAACCAGCGCAACAGGCCGGTGAATACACGATGTACCCCAAGTGTGGGGCCATGGCAACACCCCGGGCGGATGTTTCGCGCACTGCGGCGCCCGCCCGGTTCCATGTTCAACGCCGCCCCGGCGCCCCGGGCCAGATTTCCATATGCCATGTCGTGGGCAGGTAGTACTTGGTGTGCGGTCCGAACCAACGATTATATATTTTCATGTACTCGCCCGAGAGCCACAGTTCCTGAAGCCTCAGGTTGCAGTAGTCGCGCAGGTCGGATTCGTTTTCCGGCAGGCCCAGGGCGTAGGGCTCGTCGGTGATGTAGTCGCCCACGATGGCCCAGGCGGCCGGGTCGTCGTCGGAGTTCTTGAGGCCCAGCAGGATGGTGGAATCGGCGGTCATGGCGGCCACCTCGCCGCGCTTGAGGGCCAGGAAGGCCTCGGCGTAGCCCGGGAATTCCGTGACCTTGGCGTCGGGCTGGACCTCGCCCAGGTTGCCGCAGGCCCAGGAGTCGGCCACGGTGCCGACCTTGCGGCCCGCCAGGTCGGCGATGGAATGCACGGGCGAGCCGCGCCGGGTGAGCAGCTTCTGGCCGTCCATGAAATAGGTGATGGAGAAGTCCAGGGCGTCTTCGCGCACCACGTGGTGGGTCATGGTGGCGGCGATGAGGTCGATCTGCCCGGAGAGCAGCATCGGGATGCGCGAGGCGGCCGTGACCGGGACCAGTTCCAGGCGCAGGTCCAGGCCGTGGGCCAGGGCCCGGCAGAGGTCGGCCTCGAAGCCGATGACCAGCCCGGTGCGGTCGTCCGCGAAGCCGAAGGGCACGACGTTGTCGCGCACGCCGCAGCGCAGGACGCCGCGCGCGGCGATGGCCTCCAGGCGCCGGCCGGGGCCGAAGGGCTGGGGGGCGGCCTGGGCCGGGG
>CAYUIN010000238.1:0-4770 GCA_964444695.1 uncultured Desulfocurvus sp. | reverse complement strand
CAGCACCGGGGCCAGGGCGTTGGGCAGCACGTGGCCGAAGATGATCCGCACCGGC
Source organism: uncultured Desulfocurvus sp. (assembly GCA_964444695.1). Lineage (GTDB taxonomy): Bacteria > Desulfobacterota > Desulfovibrionia > Desulfovibrionales > Desulfovibrionaceae > Desulfocurvus. The sequence continues at coordinate 4,715 of CAYUIN010000238.1, read as the reverse complement.
CCGGCCCCGGCCACCTTGGCCGCCAGCACGAAGTCCCGGCCCCTGAGCGTCAGGGTCTCGGCCCGTACCAGGCGCGCCACCCCCATCCACGAGGTGAGCCCGATGACGATCATGATGTTCGTCAGGCTCGGTTCCAGGAAGGCGATGACCGCCAGGATCAGAAAGAACGACGGGAAGCAGAGCATCACGTCCACCCCGCGCATCACCACCTCGTCCGTGAGCCCGCCGAAATAGCCCGCCGTGAGGCCCAGCACCAGCCCGATGGCCACGGACAGGCCCACGGCCACGAAGCCGACCCACAGCGAGACCCGCCCGCCGTAGAGCATCCGCGAGAGCACGTCGCGGCCCAGGGCGTCCGTGCCGAACGGGTGGGCCATGTTCGGGGCCTCCAGGATGTGGTCCACGGCCAGGGCCGTGGGGTCGTGCGGCGATATCCACGGCGCCAGGAGTGCAGCGGCGCTCATGGTCAGCACGATGGCCGCCCCGGCCAGGAGCATCCCGTAGCGGGACAGGAAGCGGCGTCTGCTCACGACCCGTCCTCCCCGCCCGCGGCCCGGGCCGAGGCCCGGACCCTCGGGTCCGCCAGGCCGTAGGCCACGTCGGCGATGAGGTTGCCCGCCAGGGTCAGCAGTGCGCCCAGCACCAGGTTGCCCATGATCAGCGGGTAGTCCCGGGCCATGACGCCCTGGTAGAACAGCTGCCCCAGCCCCGGCAGGGCGAAGATGGACTCGATGATCACGCTGCCGCCGATCAGCCCGGGCACGGACAGGCCGAGGATGGTGATCACCGGCATCAGCGCGTTGCGCAGGGCGTGCTTGAAGATCACCACCCGCAGCGGCAGGCCCTTGGCCCGCGCGGTGAGGATGTAGTCCTGGCGCAGGACCTCCAGCATGCTGGCCCGCATGAAGCGCGACATGCCCGCCAGGCTGCCGAAGGTGTACACGAACAGCGGCAGGGCCAAGTGCCGCGCCAGGTCCCAGACCTGGGCCCAGAAGCCCAGGCGCTCGAAGCCGAAGGACGTCAGCCCCGAGATGGGCAGCAGCGGCCAGTGGATGCACAGGGCGTACATGAGCAGCAGCGCCAGCCAGAACCCGGGCATGGCGAAGCCGATGAACACGAAGACCGTGGCCGCGCGGTCGAAGGCCCGGCCCTGCCACCAGGCCGAGGCGATGCCGATGGGGATGGTGATCATCAGGGTCAGGACCAGCGAGGCCACGTTCATCCCGAAGGTCAGGGGCAGGCGCTCCACGATCTTGTCCCACACCGGGCGGTGGTCGCTGCTCATGGAACGGCCGAAATCCAGCCGGGCCATGCGGCCCAGCCAGTCGAAATACTGCTCGTGCAGGGGGCGGTCCAGGCCGTACAGGGCTTCCAGCCGGGCCCGGGCCTCGGCCCCGGCCTCGGGGTTCAGGGTGGTCTGCAGGTCCGTGGGCGAGCCCGGCGCCAGGTGGATCACGGCGAAGCTGATGATCGTGATCCCGAGGAAGATCACGACGATCCACACGAATTTGGCGAGGATGCGCTTGACGAGTTCCGGCATGGGCCCTGTTGTAGGGGATGCGGGCGCGCTTGGCAACGGGCGCGCAGGGGCCAAACGAAGGCCCCGCCCCCGCGCGCTTTGCGGGGACGGGGCCGAGCGGGTGCGACCTTCCCGTTCACCTCTGATTCGTTCCGGAGCCTATTTGTCCAGCGGCTTGTGGCAGAACCACCAGTCGAAGCAGTCGTACTCGCCGGGGCGCTTCTTGGCGGTGGAGTGGTCCTGCGCCGGGGGCACGATGACCCGGTCGCCGATCAGCTCGTTGTTCGGCCACCCGGCGGGAATGGCCACGCCGTTGCCGTCGGAGGTCTGCAGGGCCTTCACCGCGCGGACGATCTCGTCCATGTTGCGGCCGATCTCCTGCGGGTAGTAGATCATCAGGCGCAGCTTGCCCTCGGGGTCGATGACGAAGACCGCGCGCACCGTGTTGGCGCCCTTGCCGGGATGCAGCATGCCCAGGGACTCGGCCACGAAGCCCCGGTCGTCCGCGATCACCGGGAAGTCGATGTCCACGTCCAGGGCCTCCTTGATCCAGTCCACCCATTTGATGTGCGAGAAGACCTGGTCGATGGACAGGCCGATCAGCTCGCAGTTCAGGGCCTTGAACTGCTCGAAGCGTTTCTGGAAGGCCACGAACTCCGTGGTGCATACCGGGGTGAAGTCCGCCGGATGGCTGAACAGCACGACCCATTTGCCCTTGTAGTCGCCGGGCAGGTGCTTCACGCCGTGGGTGGTCTTGACGTCCATTTCCGGAAACGCGTCACCGAGAAGAGGCAGATTCGACATGATGTATTCCCCCTGTTTGGGTTTGAATGTTCCAAGTGATGTTAGGAATCATTCCTAGTAAAGATTGTCCGCCGGGTCAAGGGGGAATGCGAAAAAAGTGGGGCCGGGCACGAAAAAAACCGCCGGTGGGGAACCGGCGGTTGTGTTTTGATCGGAAATCCGGGTTGTTGTGGTCAGTCTCTGGCCAGCAGCAGGATGCGCGCCAGGGCGTCCAGCTCCTCGGACAGGGCCAGGGCCGCCAGGGGCGTGCGGGCATGGACCACCAGCCCGTGGTGGCCCAGGAACACGGCCTCGTGCTCCCGCGCGGCCAGGCCCACGGCGCGGCCCAGGTCCTCGGTGCCGGGCTGCATGGGCGGCAGGGCCGTCAGCTTGGCGCGGTAGAATTCCGCCTCGAACAGCGGCAGGTTCAGGTCGATGCCGCCCTCGCGCACGCTGAGCGCCAGCAGGTTCGGCGGGTGGGTGTGGACCACCGCCCGGGCCTCGGGCGCGTTGCGGTAGATCTCCAGGTGCACGGCGGCCTCGGTGGAGGCCTGCCCCGCACCGGTGACCCTGCCCGTGGCGATGTCCATGGTGGTCAGGTCCCCGGGCACCAGAAAGCCCTTGGCCGCGCCCGAACGCGTGATCACCACGCCCGGCCCGAGCCGCACGCTGACGTTGCCGTTGAACCCGGAGAACAGCCCCCGGCGCCACCCGGCGGTGCAGGCCTCGCGGATGTCGTGGGCCACGGCGGTGGGGATGCCCGTGCCCCAGTGCTCGGCCCCGTGCGTCTCCGTGGCCACCACCTTGATGTCGATCACCGGCGTCCCGTCCAGGACCTCCAGCCGGTCCACCGTGAGCCGCGTGCCGTCCAGGTTCAGGATGCGGCAGTGGTGCAGGCCGATGGGGTTGGGCCGGTCCGGGGAGCGGGTGTTGAACACCCCGCGCTTGGGCCGCGTCACGTCCCCGCGCGGATGGACCTGAAGATACTCCCGCCCGGCCTTGTGCAGCCAGGTGAAGATCAGGATGTCCTGCCCGGGGACCAGGGTGTCCAGCGCCGGGGCATACTCCGGCGCGATCTCCACCACGGCCTCCGGGGCGTTTTCGCTGTACTGCTTGGGGCAGTCCTTGATGTTCGTGAGCGGGGAGCGGACCGTGCCGACGATGACGAGTGAGGTGTCCATGACTGCTCCTTGGGCGGGCCGTGGGGCCTAGCCCGCGAAATGGTCGAATCCGGCGGGGGGCGCCGGGACCCCGTTGAGGATGACGCCGCGCCCCGCGCGGACGCGGCCGATGATCCGGGCGCCGGGCGCGGCCGCCAGCGCCGCCTGCACCCCCTCGGGAGCGCAGGCCGCCAGCAGCGCGTAGTCCTCGCCGCCCTTGTAGGCGAACTGGGCCGGGTCCTCGCCCAGGCGGGCGCACCAGGCCGAAATTTCAGGATGCAGCTCCCCGGGCCGCAACTCCACCTCCGCCCCCAGGTCCGTGCCCCGGTCCGCCCCCAGCAGCCGGGGCAGGTCCATGGCCAGCCCGTCGGAAACGTCCATCGCCCCACGCACCCCGGGCACCGCCGCCAGCGCCAGCCCCGCCGCCACCTGCGGCTCCGGGCGCAAATGCGCCGCCACCGCGCCGGGAAACTCCTGCGCCGCCGCCGCACCGCCGCGCTCCAGCGCCCCCAGCCCCGCGCGCACCAGCCCCAGCTCCCCGCAGGCCAACAGCACGTCCCCGGCCCGGGCCTCGCGCCGCAACACGCGCCCGCCAGGCCCCGGCTCGCCCCAGATGGTCACGCACAGCCCCAGCATCGGCGCCCGCGACAGGTCACCGCCCGTCAGCACCAGGCCATGCGCCGCCGCCAAAGCGGACATGCCCCCGAACAGCGCCTCCCAATACGCCCCGTCCAGCCCCGCGCCCCCGGGTACCATCAGCCCCAGGCTGAACCCCAGCGGCCTGCAGCCCATCCCCGCGACGTCGGAGACGTTCACCGCCAGCGCCTTGTGCCCTACGTCCCCGGGCCCGAAGTACGAACGCCGGAAATGCACGTCCTCCAAAAACAGGTCCGTGGACAACGCAACCAGCGGCGGACACGAAAGCACCGCACAGTCGTCCCCGCGCGAAACCGGAACATGCGCCCCGCCGCCCGGGAAATACCGGTCGATGAGCGCCAGAAACTCCATCTCCGAAGCAGGCCGTCCTTCAGCCATCCAACCATCCCTCTTCACGTTTTCCCCACAGGCGCACCACGGCGCCGACCCACACGACGCTAAACGAATTCCCCCCGGAAAGGAACAACGCCCCTCGGCCCCCCGGGCATCGGGCGTGCCCGTCGCCGGGCGAGAATGCCTCCGGCGGCTGGGCTCCGCCCAGACCCGGCAGGGCTCTGCCCTGCACCCGCTTAAGGAAATAATTTCCTTAAGAATCC
>CAYUIN010000237.1:0-4777 GCA_964444695.1 uncultured Desulfocurvus sp. | reverse complement strand
ACCCCTTTTTCCAGCGGAAAAAAGGGGTTCCCCCTCCCTCCCCCTCTCCCGGTTCTTGCAGCCCCTACCGGCCTTCCATGTCTTCGAGCAGGATGTTCATGGCGTTGATGGAGATGAGGATTTCGCGCAGGGATTGGACGAGGGAGATCATGAGCAGGATCATGCTCACGCCGAACAGGAATTTGCCCAGGGAGAGCCAGCCGCCGAACAGGACGAACATGCAGACCACGCACAGCAGCAGGCTGAACACGCCGAAGGCCTGCATGCTGCGGATGAGGTGCAGGCGGACCTTGAGGGCGGCGATCTGTCGGCGGTGGGAGTCTCCGCCTTCTTTGAGGAACCGGTTGTGCAGTTCGCGGATGCGGGTGGTGATGGTCAGGAAGCGGTTGGTATAGGCCAGCAGCAGCAGCGAGATGGCCGGGAACAGCAAGGCCGGTGTGGTGACGGTGATGTCCAAGGAGGTCCTCCGGTGGGTGGTTTCGCCCCGCATTTTCGCCACGAACCGCCCGGACGTCAATCGTCGGAAGCGCGGAGCCGCCTCGGGCCGGGAAAACTGCTTATCAGCCGGCGTCACGTCTGGCTTCCCGCCGGTCGGGCCACCCCTAAACGCGAACGAGCCGCCGCCTGGCCGGTCGTCCCGCTCGGGATTTTCAAGGGCGCAGCCCTTGAGCCATCTCTGCTCTCTTCATCCGTAAGGCTCGGGGACTCGCCCAAGGGCTGAAGGCCCGGAGGCAAACGTCTCAAGCGCCGGGCGTCCGCCCTGCCTAGGCCTCGGGCGTTCCTTGCAGCACGAGCAGTGCGACTTCGGGCGGGCAGTTGAGGCGCACGGGGTAGTTCACGCCGACGCCGGTGGTGGTGAAGACCTGTCGGTCGGTGCCGTCCACGCGCATCAGTCCCAGGGGGTAGTGGTGTGCCAGTGCGGGCAGGATGGGTGCGCCGACGAAGGGCAGGCGGACCTGTCCGCCGTGGCTGTGCCCGGAGATCTGCAGGGGCATCAGGCGGTTTGTGGCTTGTGCCAGGAAGTCTGCGTGGTCGGGTTCGTGGACGAGCAGCAGGGTGGGTTCGTCCTTGGGCACGTGTCGCAGGGCGTTGTAGTGGTTGGGGCAGCCTTCGGTGATGGAGTCCAGGCCGACGATATGCAGGGTGGCGGCGCCGTGTCGCAGGCGTCGGGAGCCGTTGACGATCAGGTCGACACCGGCGCGGGACAGGGGCCGTTCTGTATGTTTGAGGTCCAGGTGATGGTCGTGGTTGCCGGGGCAGGCGAAGACGCCCAGGGGCGCAATGAGGTCGGACAGGGCGTCGGCGCAGGCGGCGGCCTGGTCGGGGTGATCCTGGAAGAAGTCGCCGGGGAGCATGACGGCGTCGGGCCTGAGCGAGTTCATGAGTTCCACGGCGTCGGCCACGAACCGGGCGGGGATGTAGTCGCCGACGTGGAAGTCGGACATGACGCCGATGCGCAGTCCGCACAGGGAGCGGTGCAGTCCCGGCACGGCGACGGGGGTGGTGTTCACGCTGATGCGCGAGGGGGCGATGAAGGAGGCGTATTGTGCGCCGACTCCGGCCACGCAGGCGGTGGTGGCGAAGCCCAGGAACGTCCGGCGGGACATTTGGGAGGAGACGGGCTGGGGGTGTTTGTTCTGGGACATGGGGTATATCGAACCGTCCTCGGGGCGAGGGGTTGGGCGCATGTGTCTTGTGCGGGGGGAGTGGTGGTCTGGACGGGCCGCTGGGGGCTAGTCCAGGTCGCGCCCGGCGCGGGGGCGCGGGGCGGCGTGGGAGCGGGCGCCGAGGGCGAGCGCGGAGGCGTCCGGCCGGAGGAGGCCGAAGCGGCGGGAGCGCGGGGCTCGCTGGGTGATGGCGGCGCGTGTCTGCATGGTCTTCCTGTCGCCCCGGGGTGGGGCGCAGATGAGGTATGGACCTGAATCGATGCGTCGTCAATGGGGTCCGAAAAAAGTTTTTTCGCGGCCGCCAGCGGGGATTTCCGGGCGAGGAGGGGGTGCCTTTACGCGCGGGTGTGTTGTTTGCTAAAAAGGGGCGTAGGTTCGGGAAACTGCGCGGCGTTGCGGCGCCTGAGCGAGGAGAGCATGCACGACGACGACCAGCGCCCCGGCGGCGGGGCGGACGAGGCGGGCACCGGCGGCGGGGAGCCAGGGGACGCGCGGTTGCGCGAGCAGCTGGCCCAGGCCCGCGTGCGGGCCGAGTCCGCGCGCAAGTACCGCTTCATCGCCGACTCCTCGCGGGACTTCATGAGCCTGGTGGACCGCGAGTACCGGTACGACGCGGCCAACGCCAGCTACCGCGCGGCCATGGGCTTGCCCGAGGAACATATCGTCGGCAGGCTGGTGGCGGACCTGTGGGGCGAGGAGACGTTCCAGGAGAAGATCCGCCCCTTCCTGGACAGGGCCTTCGCGGGCGAGCGCGTGAGCTACGAGGCCTGGTTCGACTTCCCCAGCCAGGGCCGGGGCTACTGGCGCGTCATTTACTCTCCGTATTACGATAAAGACGACGTTGTGACACACGTTTCGGTGGTCTCCCACGATCTCACGGACCGCCGCCTGGTCGAGGAGGCCCTCAAGGCCTCGGAGCAGAAGTACGAATCCATCGTCGAATCCATCCCGGACCTGGTCTACCGCCTGGACAGCGAGGGGCGGTTCGTGTTCGTCAACGGCGCCGTGCGCCGCTACGGCTACGACCCGGACGAGCTGCTGGGCACGCACATCCTGGACATCGTGCACCCCGGCGACCGCGACAAGGCCCGCCACCGCGTGGACGAGCGGCGCACCGGGGACCGCAGCACCGGCTACCTGGAGCTGCGGATGCTGACCCGCACGGGCGCGCCCGTGGCCATGGAGATCCATGCGGACGAGCCGCTGATGGCCTTCCGGGCCGAGGGGCTGTACGCCGGAATCAGGCCCCAGCCCGAGCTGTTCACCGGGACCCAGGGCCTGGCGCGGGACATCACCGTGCGCAAGCGCATGGAGGCCCTGGCCGGGGAGCGGACCTCGCTGTACAAGGTGATGTTCGAGAATTCGGCCACGGGCCTTGTGGCCGTGGCGCCGGACGGGACGATCACCAAGTTCAACCGCAAGTTCAGCGAGCTGGTGGGCTGGACCGAGGACGAGGTGCTGGGCACGCAGTACCTGGGCTACATCGCCGAGCGGCAGCGGGAGATGGTGGAGGACTACCGCCGGCGCCGCGCGCGGGGCGAGGACGGGCTGCCCATGGAATACGAGCTGGACGTCCTGCACCGCGACGGGCGCGAGGTCAGCCTGCTGGTGCAGATCGGGCTGTTGCCCGAGACGGGCACGGCCATCGTCTCCGCGGTGGACATCTCGGCCCGCAAACGGGCCGAGCGGGACATGCTCCAGGCCAAGGAGGACGCCGAGCGCGCCAGCCGCGTGAAGAACGAGTTTTTGGCCAACATGAGCCACGAGGTCCGCACGCCGCTCAACGGCATCCTGGGCATGGCCGAGCTGGTGCTGATGGCCGAGGACCTGCCCGAGGAGCAGCGCGAGAACGTGCAGATGCTGCGCGAGGCGGGCCGCAACCTGATGGGCATCCTCAACGACCTGCTGGACATCTCGCGCATCGAGGCCGGGCGCATGGAGCTGGAGACGGTGCCCTTCGCCATGGCGGAGCTGCTGGACGGCGTGGAGCAGACCTACGCCCGGCAGGCGGAGGTCAAGGGCCTGACCCTGGAGCTGGCGGTGGAGGGCGAGGTGCCCGAACCGCTGTTCGGCGACCCGGGGCGCATCCGCCAGATCTTCAACAACCTGGTGGGCAATTCCCTCAAGTTCACGACCCGGGGCGAGGTGCGCGTCACGGTCTGGCACCTGGATGGTCCTTCCGGCGCCGGGCCCCGGCTGGTGTGCCGGGTGCGGGACACGGGCGTGGGCATGTCCCAGGACACGGTGTCGCTGATGTTCGAGCCCTTCACCCAGGCCGACGGCTCGTTCACCCGTAAATACAGCGGCACGGGCCTGGGCCTGGGCATCGTGCGGCGGCTGGTGGGCCTGATGGGCGGCGTGGTGGACGTGGACAGCGAGGTCGGCCGGGGCACGGACATCTGGTTCACCGTGCCGCTGGTGCGGGCCTGCCCGACGCAGCCCTATGCGGCGGCGCGGCGGGCCCTGGGCGTGCGGTTGCCGTCGCTGCGCGTGCTGGTGGCGGAGGACAACGCCGTGAACCGCATCTTCGCCGAAAAGATCCTGACCGAGATGGGCCACCAGGCCATCACCGCGGGCAACGGCGGCGAGGTGCTGCGCCTGCTGGCCGAAGGCCGCTACGACCTGGTGCTGATGGACGTGCAGATGCCCGAGATGGACGGGGTGGAGGCCACGCGCCGCATCCGCGCCGGGGAGGCGGGCGGACAAAGGGACGTCCCGATCATCGCCATGACGGCCCACGCCATGACGGGCGACCGCGAGCGCTTCCTGGGCGCGGGCATGGACGACTACGTGTCCAAGCCGGTGAGCATGACCGAGCTGGAAGAGGCCATCGGCCGCGCCCTGGGCCGGTCGGGGCGGGTCTTGTAGCCCGGGCCGGGCGCTGCTAGCATCGCCTCCCGACGCGGAGGTGCGCATGAATCCAGAACTTCACGACCAGATCGTCCGCCTGGGCGAGGCCCTGGCGGCCCGGGGCCTGTTCCTGGCCACGGCGGAATCCTGCACCGGCGGGCTCATCGCCGCCGCGCTGACGGACGTCTCCGGCAGCTCCGCCTGGTTCAAGGGCGGGGTGGTGGCCTATGCCAACGAGGTCAAGCGCGACCTGCTGGGCG
>CAYUIN010000236.1:0-4791 GCA_964444695.1 uncultured Desulfocurvus sp. | reverse complement strand
GGCGCGCGGGCTCCCGCCCCGCGCGCCGCCGCCCTCCCCCGCCGAAACGTCACAGCCCCGCCACCGCGCCTCCACCGGGCGCTGCTTCACTGCACTGGCCTGCACCCAACAGCAACCACGGGGGGGAACCCATGGCGGCCAAACGCATCGACACCGGCCCGGCCCAGGCGCTGGGCTGCGTACAGATCAACCGGATGATCAAGGCCTACCCGACGCGCCAGGGCTGCGCCCTGGACACCGGGACGCACCGCCTGCACGGCCTGCTGGTGGACATCAACTCCACCTCGGCGCGCATCCTGTTCGCCGACGACGCCCCGGTCCACCTCCTGCGCCTGGACCAGCGGGCCCGGCTTATGACGCGCATCGCCTGCACCTGCCGCCTGCTGGAGGACATGCCCTGCGTCGTGGCCTGGATCATGGGCCGCGAGGCGGGCATCGAATTCGACACGCACCTGGGCGTCGGCATCCGCGAGCTGCAACGGGCCCTGGACTGCGTGCGCCGCGCGGCCTAGGCCCGACAACGAAAACGCCCGCCGGAGATGTCCGGCGGGCGCTTCGCGTCCCGAGTCCTTGCGTTGCGGGCGGGCCTCAGTCCGCCGCCTCCAGCCACTCCACCTCGCCGCTGTCCAGATGGTACACGGCCCCGGCCAGCACGGCCCGGCCCGTGTCCACGGCCTCGCGGATCACCGGGCTCATGCGCAGGATCTCGCGGCGGACCTGGTGCACGTTGAGGTACACCGCGCGGGTCACGGCGTCGTGGTCCGCGCAGTGCGGGCACAGGGTGTCCGGCCCGTGGGCCGCGCAGTTCTCGTGGGCCGTGTGGGCCTGTGCGGCCACGGGGCGCAGCTTGTCCACCAGGCTGCCCACGGTGCTCGGCGGCAGCGGCGCGCCGAGAATGGCGTTCATGGCGGCGGTGATGGCCCCGCAGCGCGTGTGCCCCAGCACCAGAACCAGCGGCACGGCCAGCTCGTACACGGCGAAGGCCAAAGACCCCACCACGTCCGGCCCGGAGACGTTGCCCGCCACGCGGACCACGAACAGGTCGCCCAGGCCCTGGTCGAAGAGCACCACGGGCTCCACGCGGGAGTCGGAACAGGTGAGCACGGCGGCCAGCGGCTGCTGGCCCATGACGGCGGTGACCTCGCGCCGCGAGGGGTTGCGGTGCGGGTTGACCAGGGAATTCTCGACCCAGCGCCGGTTGCCCATGCGCAGGATCTCCACGGCCTGACTCGGTGTATGACGCTGGTTCATGAAACCGGAGAGTATCCCGACGGTATTCGTCGGGCAAGGGAAAAGGGCCCCTAGGCCCCGCCGCCCCGGCTCACGGGGCAGCCCCGCCGCCGCCCGGCCACGTTCAGCCCCAGCCCCGCGAAGACCAGGGCCGAGCCCGCCAGCTTCACGGCGGAATACGTCTCGCCCAGCAGCACGCCGGACAGGGCCATGCCGAACACCGGCACCAGCAGCGAGAACGGCGCCACCACCGTGGGCGAATGCCGCCTGAGCAGCCGGGCCCAGATGCCGAAGCACAGCACCGTGGCCACCAGCCCGGTGTACAGCGCCGCCCCGGCCCCGCGCCAGTCCAGCCCCGCCAGGGCCGCGCCCTGCCCGTCCTCGAACAGCCAGGACAACAGCAGCAGCGGCGCCACGGGCACCACGCTCATGTGGACCATCAGCCGGAACATGTCCACGTCGCCCGCGCGCTTGAGCACGATGTTCGTCGCGCCCCACACGGCGGCGGCGGCCACCACCAGCGCCAGCCCCGTCAGGGACCCGCCGCCCGCGAACTCCCAGCCGATGACCGCCATACCCGAGCAGGCCACGGCCATGCCCGCCAGTTGGACCCGCGTGGGCGCGTCGCGCAGGACCACGGCGGAGATGAGCGCCGTGAACAGCATCTGCGACTGGACCACCAGCGAGGACAGCCCGGCGGGCATGCCGATGTGCATGCCGATGAACAGGAAGGAGAAATAGGCCACGCCGAACAGCAGGCCCACGGTGAGGATCAGGGAGCGGGGCACATTGCCCCGCCCCACGAAAAGCACCGCCGGAAACGCCGCCGCCACGAAGCGCAGCGCGGAGAAGAGCAGCGGCGGGAAGCTGCCCAGGCCGACGTGGATCACCGGGAAGGTGAAGCCCCAGAGCACGGCCACCAGGACCGCCAGGGCCACGTCGCGGGCGCCCACGGGCCGCTAGGCCTTCTTCTTCTTGCCCGCCATCTGGTGGCGGGTGGTGGCGGAGAGCACGGCCTTGCGCAGACGCACGGATTTGGGCGTGACCTCCACCAGCTCGTCCTCGCGGATGAAGTGCAGGGCGCGCTCCAGGGTCATGGTCTGGACGTTGGTCAGGACCACGGCCTCGTCCTTGCCCGAGGCGCGCATGTTGGTCAGCTTCTTTTCCTTGCAGGGGTTCACGTCGATGTCGTTGTCGCGGTTGTGCTCGCCGACGATCATCCCCTCGTAGATGGGGTCGCCCGCGCGCACGAACAGCTGCCCGCGCGGCTCCAGGTTGAACAGCGCGTACGGCACGGCGCTGCCCGGCCTGTCGGCGACGATGGACCCGGAGAAACGCGTGGGGAACTCGCCCCGGTGCTCCTCGTAGCCCGAAAGGTAGGAGTTCATGATGCCCGTGCCCTTGGTGTCGGTCAGGAACTCGTCGCGGTAGCCGATCAGCCCGCGCGAGGGCACGGAATATTCCAGGCGCACGCGGCCGGAACCGTTGTTGACCATGTTCATCAGGCGGCCCTTGCGGATGGCCAGCTTCTCGGTGACCACGCCGGAGAAGGCCTCGTCGCAGTCCACGTACAGGTGCTCGATGGGCTCCAGGACGCGGCCCTGCTCGTCGTGCTTGAGGATCACCTCGGGGCGGCCGACGTTCAGCTCGAAACCCTCGCGGCGCATGGTCTCGATGATGATCGCCATCTGGAACTCGCCCCGGCCCTTGACGATGAAGGAGTCCTTCTCGGGGGAATCCTCCACGCGCACGGCCACGTTGGACAGGGCCTCGCGCATCAGGCGGTCGCGGATCTTGGACGAGGTCACCAGCTTGCCCTCGCGCCCGGCCAGGGGCGAGGTGTTGATGGTGAACTTCATGGACACGGTGGGCTCGTCCACGGTGATGCGCGGCAGGGCGCGGGGCGCGTCGGCGGTGCAGATGGTGTCGCCGATGCGCACGTCCTCGATGCCGGAGAGCACGATGATGTCGCCGGGGTCGGCCACGTCGGTCTCGGTCAGTTGCAGGCCCATGTAGGTCTGCAGGCGGGTCACGCGCAGCGGCTTGGGCACGCCGGACTCGCCGATGCGCACCAGCTGCTGGTTGCCGCGCACGGTGCCGCCCAGCACGCGGCCCACGGCCAGGCGGCCCAGGTAGTCCGAGTAGCCGAGGTCGGAGACCAGCATCTGGAACGGGGCCTCGGCGTCGTACGCGGGGGCGGGCATGTCGGAGACGATGGCGTCCATCAGGCAGTGCAGGTTCTGGCCGGGCTCCTCCAGGCTGCGCGAGGCCGTGCCGTCGCGGCCGATGGCGTAGAACAGCGGGAAGTCCAGCTGCTCCTCGTTGGCGCCGAGGTCGATGAGCAGGTCGTAGACCTCGTTCAGGACCTCCTCGGGCCGGGCGTCGGCGCGGTCGATCTTGTTGATGACCACGAAGATGGTCAGGCGCGCGGCCAGGGCCTTTTCCAGCACGAAGCGGGTCTGCGGCAGGGGGCCCTCGGAGGCGTCCACCAGCAGGATGGCGCCGTCGGCCATGGACAGGGCGCGCTCCACCTCGCCGCCGAAGTCGGCGTGGCCGGGGGTGTCGATGATGTTGATCTTCACGTCGTGCCAGACGATGGAACAGTTCTTGGCGGCGATGGTGATGCCGCGTTCGCGCTCCAGGTCCATGGAATCCAGGACCCGGTCCTGCACGTCCTGGTTCTCGCGGAACAGGCCGCTTTGGCGGAACATCTTGTCCGTGAGCGTGGTCTTGCCGTGGTCGACGTGAGCTATGATGGCGATATTGCGTATCTTTTCGTTACGCGCTTTGGTCTTGGGCATTCTCTTTTCCTCGTGGTGATGTGGCGCAGGGCGCGCCGGAGACGCTCCCTTACGCTGTTTGGGCACGGGATGCAACGGCGCAGGCACCCCCTTTCCCGGTCGTGACGGAACCTTCACCGCGTCAGTATACAACGTCTGCGGCCCGGCACAAGAATGCAACACGGGAAATCGGCGGCGGTCGCGACGGGAGGCGACGGGGCGGCGAAGGGACCGGGAGGCGCGGCGGGGGCGTCCGGCGGGCGCTAGTCCAGGCCGGGCAGCTCGGGCAGGCCGTCCAGGTCGGCGCCCTGGCCCTCGGCGCGGGCCAGGGGCGAGGAGGCCGGAGCGCCGTAGAGCACCAGGGCCATGCGGTCGGCGAGCTGCATCTCGCGGCGCAGGGCGGCGGGGTCCGCGTGGGGCGGGCGCTCGCCGCGCAGGGCCAGGGTCTCGTAGTTGTGGCGGGCCAGCTCCTCGGCGTGGCGGGCCTGGGCGGCCAGGGCGCGGCAGGCGGCCTCGTGGCGCTCGCCCAGGGCGCCGAAGACGTCCGCCCCGTCGGGCAGCGCGCCCAGGAAGCCGCAGGCGAAGTCCAGCAGCTCCGGCAGCCCCGGGCGCGAACGCGGGGACAGGGCCAGGGTCGTCAGAAGGTCCGTGTTGCGGCGGGAAAACGGGCAGCGGGCATGGCGCAGCCGGACCCGGGCGCGCACGCCGGCGGCGGGCGCGGCCGCCATGAGCGAGAAGACGCTGGTAGGGGGCCTGCACCCCGTGCGCGAGGCCCAGCACC
>CAYUIN010000235.1:0-4806 GCA_964444695.1 uncultured Desulfocurvus sp. | reverse complement strand
CGATAATTGTAAGCGCAGCTTTCGAGGGACTCACCACCAACAGGCGGATGCAGGGATGAACAGCTACAAATTCACCGTTCCGGAAATCATCTTCGGCCGGGGCAGCCTGGCCTACGCGGGCGTCTGCGCGCGCCGCCTCGGGGCGTCCAAGATCTTCGTGGTCTCGGACCCGGGCGTGGAACAGGCGGGCTGGGTGGACAAGCTTCTCGACATCCTGCGCCGGGAGGACCTGGACTTCGTGTACTTCAACGACGTGGTGGCCAACCCCAGGGACCACCAGGTCCTGCGGGGCGCGCAGCTCTACAAGGAGACCGGGGCGGACGTGATCATGGCCCTGGGCGGCGGCAGCCCCATGGACGCGGCCAAGGGCATCGCCCTGGTGGTCAGCAACGGCGGGGACATCCGCAGCTACGAGGGCGCCAACCTGGTCAACAAGCCCCTGCCGCCCATGGTCTTCATCCCGTCCACCATGGGCAGCGAGTCCAACATCTCCCAGTTCACGGTGATCACCGACGTCGAACGCAAGATCAAGATGACCATCATCAGCCGGACCCTGGTGCCCAACATCTCCATCACCGACCCGGAGATCCTGGCCACCCTGAGCCACGACCTGATCATCGCGCCGCTGTTCGACTCCCTGGCCCACGCCGTGGAGTCCTACGTCTCGCCCATCGCCAACCCGTTCACCGAGGTCCAGAGCCGACGCGGGCTGGACCTGCTCTTCCGCCACATCCGCCCGGCCCTGGAAACCCTGGCCCTGGACGACCTGGAACAGCTGGCCATCGCCGGGACCTGTTCGGGCATGGCCTTCACTAACGCCAGCGTCGGCCTGGGCCACGCCCTGGCCCACGCCCTGGGCGGGATGTACGACGTGGTCCACGGCATCTCCCACGCCCTGCTGCTGCCCGGCGTGATGCGCTACAACCTGCCCGCCTGCACGGCCAAGATGGCCACCATCGGCAAGATCATCACCGGCAAGGTCCTGGGCTCGGACGAGGAGACCGCCCTGGCGGGCATCGAGGCCCTGGAACGCCTGCGCGAGGACATCGGCATCCCGTCCCGGCTGCGCGACATCCTGCCCGACAAGACCATGCTGCCCAAGGTCAGCCAGAACGCCGTCAACGACATCTGCCTGCTCACCAACCCGCGCCCGGCCACCTGGAAGGACATCCTGAACCTCTACTACGGAGCCTGGTGATGTCGCACTCCACCAACCTCGACGACATCATCGGCATCGAGTCCATCAAGCTCGGCTACTTCAAGGAGGTCCAGCGCAAGATCTCCGAACTCAAGGCCTCGAACATCGAGCTGGACCAGAAGCGCCGCGACGCGCAGGCCATCCTGGACGGCATTCCCGACGTCATGGCCGTGCTCGGGCCGGATTTCCGGCTGCTGTCCGTGAACCGCACCTTCTACCACACCTACGAGGTGCAAAACATAGAGAACCTGCACTGCTACGAGGTCTTCCGCTGCCGCGACGAGCCCTGCACCCCCTGCCCCGTGCACGAGGTGCTCGAACTCCCGCAGCGCGTCTCGCGCAGCCTGCAGATCCTCAACTGGCACGGCGAGAACAGGCAGATCGAATGCACCGCCTCGCTGATGCGCAACGGCTCCGGCGGGCCGAAGCGGATCCTGCTCATGCAGCGCGACGTGACCCTGGAACGCCAGTACCAGGCCAAGTACTTCCAGGCCGAGCGCATGGCCACCATCGGCATCCTGGCCGAGGGCGTGGCCCACGAGATCAACAACCCCCTGACCGGCATCAGCGGCTTCGCCGAGGCCCTGGCCCGGCGCCTGGGCGGGCTGAGGGACCTGCTCCCGCAGACCCCCGAGGCCGCCGAGATCCTGGAGGTCTTCGACGAATACCTGCGCACCATCCTCATGGAATGCACGCGCTGCTCGGGCATCGTCCAGAACCTGCTGACCTTCGGCCACCGCGACATCCGGCACCTGGCCCCGGTGAACCTCAACGACGTGGTGGCCAACTCCGTGAAGCTGCTGCGCCCCCGGCTCTCCCACCTGCCCGGAGACGTCCTGGCCCTGGACCTCAGCGCCGAGGAGCCCGTGGTCCTGGGGCACCCCGGCGAGCTGATGCAGGTCGTCCTGAACCTGGTGCTCAACGCCCTGTACGCCGTCTCCGGCTCCGGCACCATCCGGGTCATGACCAGGATCCGCGAAAACATGGTCCTGCTCGGCGTGCAGGACACGGGCACCGGCATCCAGGAGGAACACCTGCACAAGCTCTTCGAGCCGTTTTTCACCACAAAACCCCCGGGTCAGGGCATAGGCGTCGGCCTCTCCACCTGCTACAACATCATCAACAAGCACGGCGGGGACATCACGGTGCAGAGCGAATACGGCAAGGGATCGCTGTTCGAAGTCATCCTGCCCTACATCACGGACTAGCCATGTACACCACGGGCGCCATCAACATCCTGGTCATCGACGACGAACCGTCCATCTGCCGCCTGGCAAAACGGGAACTGGCCCTGCCCGACCGGATCGTGACCACCGCCGAGACCGCCGCCAAGGGCATGCGCCTGGCCGCGCAGCAGGACTTCGACGTCATCGTCCTGGACGTGCGCCTGCCAGACGGCAACGGCCTGGCCCTGCTGGAACACTTCCGCGAAACCCTGCCCGACGTCGAAGTGATCATGATCACCGGCTACTCCGAGGTCTCCACCGCCGTGGAGGCCATGAAGATGGGCGCCTACGACTACATCACCAAGCCCTTCTCCCTGGAGAAGATCAACCTGCTGGTGGAACGGGCCTACCAGCGCTCCCAGCTGCAACGCGAAAACCGCATCCTGCGCACGGCCAAGGACGGCGCGCCGGAGCGCAAGCTCATCGGCAACTGCCCGGCCATCAAGCACATCCATTTCCTCATCGACAAGGTCGCCGCCACCAGGACCCCGGTGCTGATCACCGGCGAAAGCGGCGCCGGGAAGGACGTCGTCGCCAACCTGCTGCACTCGCGCAGCGCCGTGGCCGACAGGCCCCTGGTCGTCAAGAACTGCGGCACCTTCAACCGGGACCTCCTGCGCAGCGAGCTGTTCGGCTACCGCAAGGGCGCCTTCACCGGCGCCACGCAGTCCCAGGACGGCCTGCTCTCCCTGGCCAACAAGGGCTCCCTGTTCCTGGACGAGGTGGGCGAGCTGTCCCTGGAGGTGCAGTCCATGCTCCTGCGCCTGCTGGAAACGCAGACCTACCGCCGCGTGGGCGACAACGAGGAACGCAAGGTCGCCATCCGCTTCCTGTTCGCCACCAACCGCGACCTGGCCGAAGAGGTCCGCGCGGGCCGCTTCCACGAGGCCCTGTTCCACCGCCTGAACGTCTTTCGCATCGAGATCCCCCCGCTGCGCGAGCGCAAGGAGGACATCCCGCCCCTCGTGGACTACTTCCTGGGACACGTCTACCCGGACCGCCCCGCCTACAAGATCTCCGCCCGGGCCATGGAATGCGTCATGGGCTACCACTGGCCGGGCAACGTCCGCGAGCTGCGCAACGTCATGGAGCGGGCCATGATCCTCTCGGAGAACGACCTGATCACCGTCCAATCCCTGCCCCAGGAGCTGACCCGCGCCCAGGACGGCCCCGGCGGCGCAAATCCCTTCCCGACGCTGGAACAAAGCGAACGCCAGCTCATCGAACGCGTCCTCAACCACGTCGGCAAGAACCGCTCCGAAGCCTCCAAGCTCCTGGGCATCGGCCGCAAGACCCTGTACCGCAAGATCCACAAATACGGCATCAGCCTCACACCCTCGCGCAGCCGCTAGCAGGCGCGCCGCGGCACCTGCCCGTTGGCGGGGGCGGGCGGAAATATATCTTGCGCACAGGGCCGTGGTTGCCATAAAGCCGTTTTCTGGAAGACTGCCCTGTCCGGGGGGTTCCGGATGCTTTGCGTGCGAGGGTGCGTAATGGGTTCGCGTTCCAGGCGTGGGTCGAAGGTGATGCGGCGGGGCGGCGCGCGCCGAGCGGAAGGCCGGAGGATGCCCGTGCCCGTGCGCGAGGACGTGGCGCAGGAGGCGTTCGCCGAACGCCTGGGCCGGGCCTGCGGCGAGGCGCTGACGGGCGCCCTGGACGGCGAGCCGGATCTGCGCGGCCTGTGCGAGGCGGTGGAGGAGTCCTACCGCGCCCTGGACGAGGTCCTGGATGAATTGGATTTCCAGCCGCCGCCGGTGTGCGCGCGGGGCTGCTCGCACTGCTGCTTCAACCAGGTCTCCCTGACGCCCGCCGAGGCCCTGTACCTGGGCGTGCACCTCATGGAACGCCTCGGGCCCGCAGAGCGGGACGAGGTCCTGCGCCGGGCCGAAGGCCTGGTGCCCCTGATCCGCGGCCGCTCCCGGCGAGAACTGGGCGACCTGCGGCACCTGACGCCGTGCGTCTTCCTGCGCGAGGGCGCCTGCTCCGTGCACGCGGCGCGGCCCCTGGCCTGCCGGGGCTGGAACTCCGTGGACGCCGCCACCTGCCGCCAAAGCCTCGAAGCCCACGACCCGATGCTGCTCATCGAAGGCCACGCCCTGCAACGCGAACTGGCCGACGCCGTACAGGAAGGCCTGCTCCGGGCCAGCGCCGCCCTGGGCCTGGAAGCCGGATACCTGGTCATGACCCGCGCCGTGCGCCTGCTCCTGGAACGCGGCCCCATGCGCTGCGCCCACGACTGGCTCGGCGGCGGCCCCTTCTTCCGCGACGCGGCCGGGCGCTGAGGCGCAGGCAGGCCTCCGGCGGTTGGGGCGCTGCCCCAAACCCCGCCAGGACTCTGTCCTGGACCTGCTCAAGGGGATAATCCCCTTAAGAATCCCTCTT
>CAYUIN010000234.1:0-4825 GCA_964444695.1 uncultured Desulfocurvus sp. | reverse complement strand
CCGACGACCGGGCGCCACAAGACTTCAAGGAGGGCACATGGCCCGCAAGAATAAGAAGAACAAGGAAAAAGCGGCCGACGTCCTGGACGCGGCCAACGTGATGCGCGTCTTTCGCGAGGCGCGCCAACCGCTGAAATCCATGGAGGTCCTTCGCCGGGCCGGGGCCCGCAAGGACCGCAAGCGCGACCTCAAGGCCGTGCTGCGCGCGCTGCTGGAATCGGGCAAGATCATCCGCACCAAGGGCGGGGCCTACGGGCTCACCGAGTCCATGTCCATGGTCAAGGGCCGGTTGCAGGTCCAGCGCTCCGGCGTGGGCTTCGTGATCCCCGAGGACCAGCGCCGCAAGGACATCTTCGTCTCGCGCAGCAATTTCGGCGACGCCTGGCACGGCGACGAGGTCATGGTGGCCGTGGCCCCGCCGCGCGGCGGGCGCGACGGCTCCGGCCGGGGCAAGAGCCCCGAGGGCCGCATCGTGCGCGTGCTCTCTCGCGGGACCAAGGTCCTGCCCGTGCGCGTCGAGCGCCGCCTGGGCCCGGACCTGTACCTGGGCTTCCCCACGGACCCGCGCCTGCTGTTCAACGTCATGGTGGACTCCAAGCCCCTGGCCGACGATCCCGAACCCGGAGACATCGTGCAGGTGCTGCCCGGGGACAAGCTGGAATCGCGCCTGTGGGCCGCCACCGCCGCCGAGAACCTGGGCGCCGAGCAGGACGTGACCGTGCAGGAGGCCCTGGTCAAGACCGGCCACGGCATCCCGCGCAAATTCCCGCGCCGCGTGCTGGACGAGGCCCGGGTGCTGCCCGGCGTGCCCGACGAGGCGGACTTCGCGGGCCGCAAGGACCTGCGCGGCCTCGGCCTGGTGACCATCGACGGCGCCAAGGCCCGCGACTTCGACGACGCCGTGCACGTGCGCCGCGAAAACGACGGCTGGCGGCTGACCGTGGCCATCGCCGACGTCAGCCACTATGTGGCCCCGGGCTCGCACCTGGACCGCGAGGCCTTCGAGCGCGGCAATTCGTACTACTTCCCGCAGTCCGTGGAGCCGATGTTCCCCGAGGCCCTGTCCAACGGCCTGTGCAGCCTGAACCCCGACGTGCCCCGCCTGGCCATGGTCGCCGAAATCGGCTTCAGCCAGAGCGGCCAGCCCCGGGACGAGCGGTTCTACCCGGCGGTCATAAAGAGCCACGCCCGGCTGACCTACATGCAGGTCCACCGCGCGCTGGAACAGGGCGCGGCCGCCGACCGCGAGGCCCTGGCCCCGGTGCTGCCCATGCTGGAGGAGGCCGAGCGCCTGGCCCGCGTGCTGCACCGCGTGCGCACCGAGCGCGGCAGCCTGGACTTCGACCTGCCCGAGCCGGAAATCAGGTTCAACCTCTACGGCGAGACCACGGACATCCGCCCCCGGCCGCGCACCTTC
This sequence comes from uncultured Desulfocurvus sp., assembly GCA_964444695.1. GTDB lineage: Bacteria > Desulfobacterota > Desulfovibrionia > Desulfovibrionales > Desulfovibrionaceae > Desulfocurvus. The sequence goes on along the minus strand of CAYUIN010000234.1, from coordinate 3,408 downwards.
GCCCACCAGCTCATCGAGGAGTTCATGATCGCGGCCAACGAGGCCGTGGCGCGGTTCCTCACCGGGCGGCAGCTGCCGTGCATGTACCGCATCCACCCGCAGCCCGACGCGGACAAGCTCTCCGCCGTGTTCAAGCTGCTCGCACGCACGGACCTGGCCTCCCAGGTGCCGGACGTGCGCGGCGGCGCCAGCCCGGCGGACCTGCAATCCCTGCTCACGGCGGCCCAGGGCACGGACCTGGAGTTCCTCACAGGGCGGCTGGTGTTGCGGTCCATGATGCAGGCCGTGTACTCGCCGGAGCTGTCCGGGCACTTCGGCCTGGCCTCGGACTGCTACTGCCACTTCACCTCGCCCATCCGGCGCTACGCGGACCTGGTGGTCCACCGCTCCCTGAAGGCCGCCCTGGGCTTCTCGGACGAGCCCCTGCCCCGGGCCCAGACCATGAAGAAGATCGCCGACCACATCAGCGCGCGCGAGCGCGTGGCCACCGAGGCCGAGCGCGAAATCTTAAAGCGCCTGACTATTTTGTTCCTAACGGACAAGGTGGGCGAGACCTTCACGGGCATCGTCAACGGGCTGTCGGACTACGGCTTCTGGGTGGAGCTGAACGAGGTCATGGCCGAAGGCATGGTCCGCCTGTCCAGCCTCACGGACGACTACTACCACTATCTGACGGACCGCCAGGAGATCCTGGGCGAGCGCACGGGCAAGCGCTACGCCCTGGGCCAGAAGGTCCGCGTGGAGCTGACGGGCGTCAGCCTCTCGCGCCTGGAAGTGGACCTGAACATCCTGGAGGACGCCCGCCCCAGGCGTTGATCCGCCCGCCGGGCCACGCACGCGCCGGGCGGACCGACACCCGCCCGGCGCCGCGCCCGCGCGCCCCTGCGCCAACCCGGCGCCCTTGCCCGTCCGGCCCCGTTGCACGCCCGGCGCCAGTGCACGCCCGGCCTCGTTGCCCGCCCGGCCTCGCCGTCTGCCAGGCTCCACAGCCTCCCCGGTTCCGCGCCCCCGCGCGCTTGCGCCACCCCGGCGCCATTGCCCACCCGGCCTCGCCGTCTGTCAGGCTCCGCTACTCCTCCGGCTTCGCGCCCGCGCCTCTCCTCGATTGCGACTCTCAGCGCCCCACAGGCGCCTAGCTCTCGGCCCGCTCAGTTCCGCGCCGAAGGGACAGTGCGGCCCGGCTCCGGCGCTGGGCTTGGCTGATCTGCCTCCCGTTCGCGGCTTCCGGCCAGAGGCGCCCCCAGTCTCCGCCCATGGCCGAGCGAGTCGCGCGCTCATTCCCATCCCCATCCCCCAACCCCATCCACCTCCATCCCGGGCGACCCGAAAAGCCAGCCTCCGGACACACCTGCGGCAACACAAGACACACCCCAAAACCGTGCCCGTTTACCGACCTGCTGCGCCCATGCACCGCGCGCCTTGCCGCACATTCACGGGCAGATGATATGATTGATTGTGAATTTTATAACTTGAACAAATTATTCTTTGTTCGCTCAAACAAATGCCAAGAGGCCAAAATAACAATATAATATCATTACAGCTTTCCATGATGCCCAGGCCTCGACAATTCAGCCCCAAAACGAGGTGATAATTGCGTCATAACAGCGAGTTGGAAGTGTTTTACACTAATTTTTGAAACGCCTTGCCATGCCATGTGAAATTTATTACATGGAATTGCGAGCGGGCGCACCCTGTGCCCAAACACACGACTACGTCAGTCCGCGAGGACACGCGCGCACCCCCCATCGGCGACAGGCCCGCCCCCGCGGAGCCGCATGCCGGAGCGAGTCCCGCACCCCCGACAACGACTGACCACTCCGGACCGGAGCACCCCCCCCGACACACTCCGGTCCGTCCCACACCTTCCGCCCGGCGCTGCCCCCCAGCGCCGGGCGGCCCTCTTTTGTGCGCCCAAGTCAGGCGTGAGCGGCCGACGACCGCCTGCCACAACACAGGGCCCCACGTCCGCGACAAACGCCCGGCCCCACTGCCGGGCGAGGCCATCAGTCCGACCCGCAGGACAGGCCCGCGCAGGGCGCCCTTCTCTTCCCGGTTTTTCAGGGATGCAATCACGGCGCGGGGAACTTGAGCCGAAAATTCTGCCTTGGCGCGCGCAAGGCGCAGGCTCAGCCCGGGAGGCCGCAACGCGACGGCGATGTCGGCGCGGTTGGTACGAGATGAACGTCTGCCGTGGGTCGCGCCGGTCCGGCGCCAGCGTCTGAAGCAAACGCCACGTGTTGACGCCGGGGGTACGTGCCAAGAACCGACGCCAGGCCCGGATGGCAGGCGCGGCGGCAAAGCGAAAAGGCCAAACATCAGGCGCGGGCAAGCAGCCCGGTCCCAGGCCAGACAGACGACGCCCCGGCCGCTTGTACCGCGCGGGGCGCCTCTTCCTCTAAAGGCTACTTGCCGATGCAGAAGGTCCCGAACACGGCGTTTAACACGTCGTCGGGCGCGATGTCGCCGGTGATTTCGGCGAGGTGGGTGCAGGCGGTTTCCAGGCGCACGCCCAGCAGGTCGTAGGGCAGGCCGGAGGCGATGTCTTCGGACAGGGCGGCCAGCTCGTCCAGGGCGGCGGACAGGGCGCGGGCCTGGCGCATGTTCGGCACCAGTTCCCCGGCGTCGGGCTCGGCCTGGGAGCCCACGGCGCGCTCGCGCACCACGCGGCACAGGGCGTCCAGCCCGGCCCCGGTGCGCGCGGCGATGGACACGGCCTCGAACCCGGCCCGGGCGAACCAGCGCGCGGCCTCGCCCTCGTCGGCTCCGGCCAGGTCCGTCTTGTTGAGCACGGCCACGGCGCGCCCCGGGCCCAGCTCCTCGGCCAGGGCCACGTCCTCGGGCGCCGGGGGCAGGGTGCGGTCCACCACCAGCAGCACCACGTCGGCGCGCTCCATGATCTCGCGGCCCCGTTCCAGGCCCGCGCGCTCCACGGCGTCGCCCGTCTCGCGCAGGCCCGCCGTGTCCACCAGGCGCACGGGCAGGCCGTCCAGGTCCAGGGCCTCCTCGATCCAGTCCCGCGTGGTGCCCGGGATGTCCGTGACGATGGCCCGCTCGCGGCCCAGCAGCGCGTTCATCAGGCTGGACTTGCCCGCGTTCACGCGCCCGGCCAGCACGCACAGCGCCCCGTCGCGCCACATCCGCCCACGCTCGAAGGCCCGGACCAGGGCCCGGATCTCCCCGGCGACCCCGTCCGCCCCGGCGGCGAACTCCCCGGGCGGCAGGCATTCCACCTCGTCGTCCGGAAAGTCCACGGCAACGCAAAGCTGGACCCGCAGCGCCTCCAGCCGCGCGCGCAGCGCCGCGACGCCCTCGCGCAGGCCCCCGGCCAGCTTGGCCTGGGCCAGGGTCATGGCCGCCCGCGTGGGCGCGGCGATCATCTCGGCCACGGCCTCGGCCTGGGTCAGGTCC
>CAYUIN010000233.1:1249-4868 GCA_964444695.1 uncultured Desulfocurvus sp. | reverse complement strand
CCGCGCGCCGCATACGAAAACGCCGCGCCTCCGGTTCGGGAGGCGCGGCGTTTTCGCGCGCTGGGCGCGGGCGCGCGGCGGGCGCGAGGGGCGCTCGGAGCGCATCTTGCCGTAGATCCGGGCCAGCAGCGGCTTGGAATAGACGCCGACCCGCGACAGCAACCATTTGGCGCCCTTGTTGCGGGCCTTGAAGCGGCAGGCCCCGTCGGCGCTCTTGCCGGGCAGGTTGGGGCCGACCCGGGTGCTGAAGAACACGGTGAAGCCCAGCTCCTTGGCCACGTCCAGGGCCTCGGGGCAGGAGGCGCCCCAGGGCCAGGCCAGGGTCCGCACCGGGTGGCCCAGGTTCTGGATCAGCGTGTCGCGGCAGGCGGCCAGGTCCCGGTGCAGGCGGGCGCGGAATTCGTCGTCGGTCTCCAGGCGGCCCAGGCGCTGTTCCGGCAGGGCGCGCAGCTTCTTCTGCACGGCGTTTTCGCCCGCGGGCTTGGCCAGGAACTCGCGGGCCTCGGAGCGCTGCTGCGGCACCAGGGAGCGCACCAGCTCGTAGACCTCGTCCGAGGGCAGGAAGGCCCGCCGGGCCATGGCCGGGCCGCGCTCGAAGTTGGGCAGCCCGGGGATCACCTCCTGCTCCACGCGGTCGAAGGTCCTGCGCCGGGCCGTGGGGCTGAAGAGCTTTTCGAAGCGCGGGCCGGTGAACACCGAGCGGTGGGTGTGGGTGTGCCCGGCCACGGACATGACGCCCGAGTCCTCCATGAGCCGCGCCTCCTGCCAGGAGAAGAACAGGTCCGTGCGCACGCGCAGGCCCTCGCGGTTCTTGTTGTAGGGCGTGTTCACCTGGGGCAGTTCGTCCATGCCCACGAAGCCGCTCCAGACGTCGTCCAGCGTGGGCCGGGGCAGGCCGCCGTCCACGATCTTGTTGGTCACGGCGAAGACCGTGCCCTTGTGCCCGTGCTTGGCCAGCAGCGGCCAGGCGTTGACGAAGTTGTCCAGGAACCCGTCGTCGAAGGTGATCAGCGCGGATTTGTCCGGCAGCGGGCGCCCCTCGCGCAGGAAGCCTTCGGCCTCCGCCAGGGAGATGCCCTGCCAGCCCGCCTTGGTCAGCCCTTCGAGGTGCGACTCGAACACGTCCGGATCCACGGCGATGGGATTCGGCCATGTGCTGATGTAGTGATACATGAGGACGGGCAGGCTTTTCAGCATGGGACGGGACTTCGGTCTTAACTCGTTCGGATACTTGACTGAAGGTCTTTGCGGCTTATTGTTGTACTGCCACGCCGCGCCCGGCGCGGCACAAGGAGTGCTAAACGAGATGAGCGTCGAATACAAGGATTATTACAAGCTGCTCGGCGTCGCCCGGGAGGCGTCGCAGGAGGACATCTCCAAGGCCTTCAAGAAGTTGGCCCGCAAATATCACCCCGATCTGAACCCCGGGGACGATACGGCGGAAGCCAAGTTCAAGGAGGCCAACGAGGCCTACGAGGTCCTGAAGGACCCCGAGAAGCGCAAGCTCTACGACCAGCTGGGGCCCAACTGGCAGCACGGCCAGAACTTCCAGCCCCCGCCGGGCTTCGAGCACATGCACTTCGGCGGCGGCCAGGGCTTCGACGCCAGCGGGTTCTCGGACTTTTTCGAGACCATCTTCGGGAACATGGGCGGCGGCGGCTTCGGCGGCTTCTCCCAGGGCGGGTTCCACCAGGGCGGCGGCTTTTCGCGCCGCCCGCGCCGCGGCGGGGACGCCGAGGCCTCCCTGGAACTGACCCTGGAGGAGGCCTACCGGGGCGGCCCCAAGACCGTCACCGTGCAGGAGCAGGTGCAGGGCCCGGGCGGCGCGCCCAGCCTGCGCACCAAGAACCTGGAAGTGAAGATCCCCGCCGGCGTGCGCGACGGGGCCCGCATCCGCCTGGCCGGGCAGGGCAACCCCGGCGCGGCGGGCGGCCCGGCGGGCGACCTGTATCTGCGCATCCGGCTGGCCCCGCACCGGCTGTTCAAGGTGGACGGCGACGACGTGATCCTGGACCTGCCGCTGGCCCCGTGGGAAGCGGCGCTGGGCGTCGCCGTCACCGTCCCGACCCTGGAGCGCGAGGTGGAACTGACCGTGCCGCCGGGCGTGTCCAGCGGGCAGAAGCTGCGCATCCGGGGCCGGGGCCTGGGCGGCAAGTCCCAGTGCGGCGACCAGCTGGTGCGGATCATGATCAAGACCCCGAAGGCGGTGTCCGAGGCCGAGCGCGAGCTGTGGGAACAGCTGGCCGCCGCGTCGGACTTCCGGCCCCGGGAGTTCTAGGGGCCCGCGCGGCCCCGGGAGAAGGCGACAATGAGCCACAAGACGAGCGCGCAGATACGCGCCTGCGACGCGGAACTGCCGGAGCCCTCGGCCCTGGTGTCCTGGGCGGAATTCATCGAGCTGACCCAGGTCCATCCCTCGCGCCTGGGCGAGCTCATCGAGCTGGGCTGGCTGGAGCCGAACCGCACCGGCCAGGAGCTGTACCTGTTTCGGATGCGCGACGTGTACCGCACGCGCAAGCTGCAACGGCTGTGCCTGGACCTGGACATCGGCACCGCCGGAGGCACGATCATCGTCGACCTGCTCGAACGCATCGAAATGCTTGAAACCAAGGTCCGCGAGCTGGAGGGGCTGGTCTAGGCCCCGGGCGCGGAACCGCTGGAGGATGAAGAAGATATGGACATTTCCAAGCTGACGCAGAAGAGCCAGGAGGCCTTGTCCGAGGCCCAGAACCTGGCCGTCAAATCCGGCCACCAGGCGGTGGACGCGGAGCATCTGCTGCTGGCTCTGGCCCGCCAGGAGCGCGGGCTCGTACCCGGCCTGCTGGAAAAGGCCGGGGCGGACCCCGGCGAGTACGCCAAGGCCCTCGAGGCCGAGCTGGACAAGCTGCCCAGCGTCTCCGGCCCCGGCTCGCAGCCCGGGCAGATATACGTCACCGACCGCGTGAACAAGGCCGTGGTGGCCGCCCTGGACCTGGCCCGCTCCATGAAGGACGAGTACGTCAGCGTGGAGCACCTGTTCCTGGTGCTGCTGCACGAGCCGCGCTCCACGGGCGCCGGGCGGGTCAACTCCCGCTTCGGCTTGGACCGCGAGAAGGTCCTCGGCGTGCTGAACGAGGTGCGCGGCTCCCAGCGCGTGACCAGCGACAACCCCGAGGGCACGTACGACGCCCTCAAGAAATACGGCCGCGACCTGGTGGAGGAGGCCCGCGCCGGGCGCCTGGACCCGGTCATCGGCCGCGACGAGGAGATCCGCCGCTGCATCCGCATCCTGTCGCGCCGCACCAAGAACAACCCGGTGCTCATCGGCGAGGCGGGCGTGGGCAAGACGGCCATCGTCGAGGGCCTGGCCCAGCGCATCCTCAAGCAGGACGTGCCCGAGGGCCTGAAGAACAAGGCCCTGTTCGCCCTGGACATGGGCGCGCTCATCGCCGGGGCCAAGTACCGCGGCGAGTTCGAGGAGCGCCTGAAGGCCGTGCTGGCCGAGGTGGAGAAGTCCGAAGGCCGCATCCTTTTGTTCATCGACGAGCTGCACACCATCGTCGGCGCGGGCAAGACCGAGGGCAGCATGGACGCGGGCAACCTCTTAAAGCCCATGCTGGCGCGCGGCGAGCTGCACTGC
>CAYUIN010000233.1:0-1149 GCA_964444695.1 uncultured Desulfocurvus sp. | reverse complement strand
CATGGACGCGGGCAACCTCTTAAAGCCCATGCTGGCGCGCGGCGAGCTGCACTGCGTGGGCGCGACCACGGTGGACGAGTACCGCAAGTACATCGAGAAGGACCCGGCCCTGGAGCGCCGCTTCCAGCCCGTGATGGTGGACGAGCCCACGGTGGAGGATTCCATCTCCATCCTGCGCGGCCTGCGCGAGCGCTTCGAGGTCCACCACGGGGTGCGCATCGCCGACGCCGCGCTGGTGGAGGCCGCCGTGCTCTCGCACCGCTACCTCTCCGACCGCCAGCTGCCGGACAAGGCCATCGACCTCATCGACGAGGCGGCGGCCATGATCCGCACCGAGATCGACTCCATGCCCGCCGAGCTGGACCAGCTCAACCGGCGCATCCTGCAGATGGAGATCGAGCGCGAGGCCCTGCGCAGCGAGACCGACGCCAAGAGCCGCGAGCGGCTGGAAAAGCTGGAACGCGAGCTGGCGGACATGAAGGCCGAGCAGGGCGGGCTCATGTCCCAGTGGGAGCGCGAGAAGGCGTCCATCGGCGGCCTGGCGGAGACCAAGCGCAAGATCGACGACGTGCGCCGCGAGATCGAGGAGGCCGAGCGCGCGGCGGACTACGAGCGCGCCGCGCGGCTCAAGTTCGGCACCCTGCGCGAGCTGGAAAAGGCCCTGGAGGCCGCCGAGAAGGGCCAGGGCGAGGGCGGCGAGTGCTGCCGTCTGGTGCGCGAGGAGGTCGGTCCGGACGACGTGGCCCAGATCGTGGCCCGCTGGACGAACATCCCCGTGACGCGCCTGCTCGAAGGCGAGCGCGAGAAGCTGCTCAAGCTCCAGTCCGTGCTGCACGAGCGCGTGGTCGGGCAGGACGACGCCGTGCGCGCCGTGTCCGACGCCGTGATCCGCGCCCGCGCGGGCCTCAAGGACCCCGGGCGGCCCATCGGCTCGTTCATCTTCCTGGGCCCCACCGGCGTGGGCAAGACCGAGCTGTGCAAGGCCCTGGCCGAGGCCCTGTTCGACACCGAGGAGAACATGATCCGCCTGGACATGAGCGAGTACCAGGAGCGGCACACCGTGGCCCGGCTCATCGGGGCGCCTCCGGGCTACGTCGGCTACGACGAGGGCGGCCAGCTCACCGAGGCCGTGCGCCGCAAGCCGTACTC
>CAYUIN010000232.1:0-4885 GCA_964444695.1 uncultured Desulfocurvus sp. | reverse complement strand
GAGGCCGGGCAGCACCACCATGAAGGCGGGCTGGACCCGCACGTGTGGTTGTCTCCGGAGCTGGCGGCGGTGATGGCGCGCACGGTGCGCGACGCGCTGACGGCGGCGGACCCTGCGGGCGCGGCGGCGTATGCGGCGGGCTGCGAGGCCTTCGAGGCGCGGGTGGCCGTGTTGCAGCGGGACATCCGGGGCCTGTTCGCCGGGCTTTCGGCGCGGCGGTTTTTGGTGTTCCACCCGTCGTGGGGCTATTTCGCGCGGGAGTTCGGGCTGACGCAGCTGGCCGTCGAGGTCGGCGGGGTGGAGCCCGGACCGCGCGAGCTGGCGGGGCTCATCGACGAGGCTCGGGAGACCGGGGTGCGGGCGGTGTTCGTGTCTCCGCAGTTCTCGCTGCGGGCGGCGCGGGTCATCGCCTCGGAGCTGGGCGGCGGGCTGGTGGAGGCCGACCCGCTGTCCGGGGACTGGGAGGCCAACCTGCGGCTGGTGGCCCGGCGCATGGCGCGGGCCATGGGCGCCAAGGAGTAGCGGATGACGACAGTCGAACGGCCCGTGGTGGAGTTCCGCGACGTGACCTTCGCCTACAACGGTGGGCCGGAGGTCCTGCGGGGCGTGAACTTCACGGTGTCTGCCGGGGATTACGCGGCGGTGCTCGGCCCCAACGGCGGGGGCAAGTCCACCATGCTCAAGCTGATGCTGGGCGTGTTGCGCCCGCGCGCCGGGCGGATTCGCGTCCTGGGCGAGGACCCGGGCCGGGCCTCGCGGCGCATCGGCTACATGCCGCAGTCCACGGGCGTGCGCCGCGAGCTGCCGGTGACGGTGCTGGACGTGGCGCTGATGGGCCTTCTGGGCCGCACGGGGCGCGGCTTCCGGCACACGGCGGCGGAGCGCGGCCGGGCCATGCAGGCCCTGGAGCGCACGGGCATCGAGGACCTGGCCGGGCGGCTCATCGGCTCGCTGTCCGGCGGCCAGCGCCAGCGGGCGTACATCGCCCGGGCCCTGGTGGCTGACCCGGAAATCCTGGTCCTGGACGAGCCCACGGCCAGCGTGGACGCCCAGGGGCGCTGCTCGCTGTTGGAGCTGCTGGCGGAGCTGAACCGGGAGATGACGATCCTGTACGTCAGCCACGATCTGTCCATCGTGGCCAGCGGGGTGCGCTCCGTGCTCTGCGTGAACCGCAGCGTGCATTTTCACGACAGGCCCGAGGTGACGCGCGACATGTTGAGCATGATGTACGGCGACGGGCATTCCTGCCCGGTGGAGGTCTTCACCCACGGCGACGTGCCGCACCGCGTGGTGCCCATGCACTGCGGCCCGGACTGCGAGGGCTGCCCCGGCTGCCGGATGCACGAGCACGGCCCCGGCGGCGGGGCCGGGGAGGGCGCACGATGATCGACGCCCTGTCCTACGATTTCATGCGCAACGCGCTGGCGGCGGGGCTCCTGGCCAGCGTGGCCTGCGGGATCATCGGCACCCTGGTGGTGGTCAACCGGGTGGTCTTCCTGGCCGGTGCCGTGGCCCACGCGGCCTACGGCGGCGTCGGCCTGGCCTATTTCATGGGCTGGCCCGTGCTGCCCTGCACGGTGGGTTTTTCCGTGGCGGCCGGGGGGCTGATGGCCGGGGCCACGGTGCGGGGCATGGACCGGGCGGACAGGCTCATCGGCGCGCTGTGGGCCGGGGGCATGGCCCTGGGCGTGATCCTTCTCGACCTGACCCCGGGCTACAAGGCCGACCTGATGAGCTTTTTGTTCGGCAGCATCCTGGCCGTGCCGCGCTCGGACGTCTGGCTGATGCTGGGGCTGGACGCGGCGCTGGTCCTGGCCGTGCTGTATTTCTACAAGGATTTCCTGGCCCTGGCCTTCGACCGCGAGTTCGCCGGGGTGCGCGGGGCGCCGGTCCTGGCGCTGCATTTCCTGCTGCTGGCGATGATCGCCGTCTCGGTGGTGATGGTCATCCGCGTGGTGGGCCTGATCCTGGTCATGGCCCTGGTGACGATCCCGCCGGGCATGGCCCTGCCGCGTTCGCGCTCCCTGGGCGGGATGATGCTGCGCTCGGGGCTGCTCAGCGCCGTGTTCTGCGTGACGGGCCTGGGGCTGTCCTACGCCCTGGACCTGACCTCCGGGGCCAGCATCATCGCCGTGGCCGTGGCGGGCTTTGCCCTGGATGCGGTGTGGCGGCGGCTGGCGCGCCGCGCGGGGAGCGCGTCGTGACCCGCGAGACGGACATCCTGCGCCGGGCCGGGGTGCGCGCCACCAAGAAGCGCAGGCTGGTGCTGGCGGCGGTGCTGGAGGCGGGCGTGGCCGTCCCGCCCGGGGCGCTCTTGGACGTGCAGGCCATTTCCGGCGCCATGGACCGGGCCACGCTGTACCGCACCCTGGACCTGCTGGCGGACAAGGGCCTCGTGGCCCGGACCCTGGGGCCGGACCGGGCCTACCGCTACTGTGCGGGCGGCGGCGCGCCGCGCGGCGGGGTGCACGGGCATTTCTACTGCCTGCACTGCGGGCAGATGCGCTGCCTGCCGCCGGAGGCCATGGTCCTGGACCGGGACCTGCTGCCCGGGGTGGCGGCGGTGCACCACGTGGAGGTGCGCGTGGACGGGGTCTGCGCCGCCTGCCGCGCGGCGGGCAAGTAGATCAAAAGGCCGCCCTCGGGCGGCCTTTTCGTTTGGGCGGGGTGCGGGCGGCGCGGGCGCCGGGTCAGAGCGCCGGGTCCTGGGCCTTGAAGCGGATGGTGTAGCGCACGCCGCCGTCGCGCTCCAGGTCCATGGTGCCCTGGAGCTGATGCACGAGGTTGACCACGAGCTGGATGCCCAGGGTCTCGGCGCTGGTGATGTCGAAGTCCTTGGGCAGGCCCACGCCGTCGTCGGCGATGACCATCTCCACGTCCTGCCCTACCTGGCGCAGGCCCAGGAACAGCACGCCCTGGTCCCGGCCGTCGAAGGCGTACTTCAGGGCGTTGGTGATCAGCTCGTTGACGATCAGGCTGCAGGGGATGGCGGCGTCCACGGGCAGGTGCAGCTCGCTGAGCTGGGTTTCCAGGCGCACGGTGCGCTGGCGCTGGGGGAAGGTCTGCATCAGCGAGCGGGTGAAGCTGCCCAGGTATTCGGAGTAGTCGATGCGCGCCAGATCGCCGGACTGGTAGAGCTTTTCGTGGACCAGGGCCATGGAGCGCACGCGGCCCCGGCTCTCCATGAACAGCTCGCGGGTCTTCTCGTCCTTGATCTGCTGGGATTGCAGGTAGAGCAGGCTGGAGATGATCTGCAGGTTGTTCTTGACCCGGTGGTGGATTTCCTTGAGCAGGACTTCTTTTTCCTGCAGCGACTGGCGGATGCGCTCCTCGGCGCGCTGGCGCTCGGCCACCTCGTCGTTCAGGCGGCGGTTGGCCTCCAGCAGTTCGCTGGTCCGGCGCTGCACGGCCTGTTCCAGCTCCTCGTTGTAGCTTTCCTTGCGGCGCAGCAGGTCGGCCCGCTCCAGGGCGCGGTCCACGGCGTATTCCAGCACGGCCATGTCCTGGATGGGCTTGGTCACGTAGTCCCAGGCGCCCAGGCGCAGGGCCTCGATGGCGTCCTGCAGCACGCCGGTGCCGGAGACGACGATGATCGGGGTCAGCGGGGAGATGCTCGTGACCTTGGCCAGGACGTCCAGGCCGTCGACCTCGGGCATCCTGAGGTCCACCAGTACCAGGTCGGGCTGTTCGCGGTTGAAGACTTCCAGCCCCAGGCGCCCGTTCCCGGCCTGCACGACCTCGTAGCCGCTGTCTTCCAGATAGGCCTCGATGCTCTCGCGGATGATGTCCTCGTCGTCGATGGTGAGGATGCGTGCCTTGGCTGCCTTGCTCATTCCGACCGGCCTGGGTTGGTGTTAGTCCGCTGGTGGCCTTCGCTGGGATTCGAAGGACTCTAGCGCGTATATACAATCGCGTCAAAGACGCGTTGCCGATACGGGCGGTTGCGCGGCAGGGGCCTTGCGGGCCGTGCAGTGCAGCCAGCGCTCGGCGCCGCGCCCGGGGCGCAGGTCCGGCGTGGTCCAGACCTCGTGCAGGGTCAGGCCGTAGGGCCCGGCGAACAGCGCGCGCAGGGCTGCCTCGTCCATGGCCCGGAAGTAGAGCCCGTCGCGCAGCCAGGAGCCGCTGCCGTGCTTCAGGCCCAGGTACAGCGCCCCGCCCGGGGCCAGGGCGGCGGCGATGCCCCGCATGGCGCGGTCCAGCCCGGCCGGGGGCACGTGCAGCAGCGAGGCGTTGGCGAACACGCCGTCGAAGCGCGGCGGGTAGTCCATGGAGGCGAAGTCCAGCACGCGCACGGGCACCCCGGCGCGCTCCCGGGCCAGGGCGGCCATGCGCGGCGAGGGGTCGAAGCCCTCGGCCCCGTAGCCCAGGGCGGCCAGCCGGGCCAGGTCGCGCCCCGGGCCGCAGCCCGCGTCCAGCACGGCCCCGCCCGGGGGCAGCAGCGGCAGGAAACGCCGCAGGGCGTGGTCCAGGTCCAGATCGGCGGTCTGCGCGTCGAAGCGCTCGGCGTTGGCCTCGTAGTAGGCCACGGCATCGCGCAGGGCGGCTTCGGGGGCCGGGTGCGAGGCGTCTGCGGGGGCCTGCGCGGGGGCGGCGCCGGTGTCTGGGCGGCTGGGCATGGGGCCGTTGTAGCCCATGGCGGCGGGGCTGACCAGACGGGAAATCCCGCCTCGGGGCTTGGGAATTGGCGGGCCGGGGTGAAAGGTGCTAGGGTGGCGCAGCAAGGGCCCCGCCCCCCGCGTCGGGAGCGGGCCCTCCACCGGGAGGAACCCCGCCGCCATGCGCTTTTTGAGCTTCGTCCTGTCCTTCGCGCTGCACGTTCTGGTGGCCGTGGCCGCCGTGTACGTGGCGGCGGACGTCGGACGCCTGCTGCCCGGCGACCCGGTGT
>CAYUIN010000231.1:1785-4906 GCA_964444695.1 uncultured Desulfocurvus sp. | reverse complement strand
CCGTAGCCGCACAGCTCGTGGATGCCCATGGTGGACATGACCTTTTCCATGCCCTTCTGGATGACGTCCATGGTGGTGCGGATGACCTTCTCGGCGGGGCGGTCCTCGGTGGCGTGTTCGCGGGCCATGCGCCAGATCATGTACGGGTTGATGGCGTCCGCGCCCAGGCCGAGCAGGAACATCACGTCGTGCAGGTTGCGCACGGCGCCGGAGCGCACGATGAACGAGCATTTGCGGCGCAGGCGCTGGTCCTCGAAATCCTTGCCCAGCACGGCCAGGGCCAGGCCGGGGTCGATGTACGTGCGGCCCTGGGAGAAGGAGCGCGAGTCGTCCAGGACCACCAGCACGGCGCCCTGCTCCACGGCCTTGCGGCCTTCGCGGCACAGGGCGGCCAGGCGCTTCTTCAGGCCCTTGCCGGGCTCGAAGGTGGCGTCCAGGATGGCGACGCGGCGCGGGTCGCGGCCCTGGGCGGTGAAGAAGGACAGCACGTCGTCGATGGTCTGCGTGCCGAAGGCTCGGGCCAGCTTGGCCAGGGACGAGCCGCAGACCTCGGCGTCCAGGCAGCCGCCGAGCAAGAGCGGGGTGCGCAGCTCCAGGCCCACGGCGGCGGGGGCCTTGCCGCCCTTGGCCACGGGCCGGTCGCCGAGGATGGTGCGCGTGGTGAAGTGGTCCGCCTCGCGCTCGCGGTCGATGGCCGGGTTGGTCACGACGGCCACGTTTTCCTTAAAGTATTCCGAGATGTTGGGCAGCCCGGCATGGTTCAGGCAGGCCAGCGGCCCCTGGTAGCCCATGGAGCCGATGACCGCGCCGCCCACGGTGGCTGTCTTCTTGCGGATGTCCACGTCGTACTGCTGCCAGCCGAAGGCGGCGAGGACGTTCTCGGCGGTCATGGCGGCGGTGGGCATGCGCGAGGGGTTGTCGGGCAGCAGGTCGCCCAGGTGCACGGGCGTGCCCTTCTGGGCCGGGACCTCGGGGTACAGGGCGTCCACGGCGTCCAGCAGCGGACCGCGCTCGGCCATCAGCCGGGCCACGCGGCGCTGGAAGGCGGTGTAGTCGAAGACCACGGCCCGGCGGCCGGTGGTGGAGAGCACGGCGATCTTCTCGCCGGGGGCCAGGGGGCGCGGGTCGCCCGCCGTATCCTCCAGGTCCACCACGCCCTTTTCCGAGGACAGGAAGTAGTCGTAGTCCGACTCGCCGAACCACAGCGGCCGCAGGCCCAGCGCGTCCACGCTGCCGATGCAGACGTCGCCGTGGCGGGCGATGACCGCCGCCGGGCCCTGGGCCGAGGGCGGGAAGAACCAGCGGAAGAAGGCGTACGTCCGGCGCAGGTCCTCGGCGTACTGCTCCACTTCGCTGTGCACCGCCGGGAAGACCATGGAGAAGGCCTCCAGCGGGTCGAAGCCGTAGCGGTAGATCAGGCCTTCGAGGATCCGGTTCAGGTCCTGGGAGTCGGAGCCGCCGGGCACGGGCTCGATGTCCAGCACGCGGCCGGAGCTGCGCAGGCGCTCGATGGTGTTGATCTCGCCGTTGTGGGCCAGGATGGAGAACGGCTGGGCGCGCTCCACGGTGGGCAGGGTGTTGGTGCTGTAGCGGCTGTGGCCGACGCAGATGCGCGAGCGGGCGGCCGGGTCGCGCAGCTCGGGGTACACGCGGGGCAAGAGGTCCGGAATGCCGCGCACCTTGTAGACCACGCTGTGGCAGGACAGGGAGGCGGCGTGCAGCTCGGGCTCCTCGGTCTCCAGCTCGGCCTGGATGTCGAACAGCACGCGGCCCGCCGCGCCCTGGTCGTCGCCGTCCACGAGGCCCGCCACCTGCCAGAACAGGGGCGCCTCGGCCCGGGCCATGGGCCCCAGCTCCTCGTCGCGGGTCAGGCCTTCCAGTTCCAGGGCGATCTCCACGCCGTGGGCCGCGAACACGGAGCGGACCTTTTTCAGGATGGATTTCGAGCGCTTGCGGATGCCGTGCGGCAGCAGGAAATGTCCGACGAAGAAGCCGCTGGACTCGGCCAGATGCGGCGACAGCCCGGCCTCGCCCAGGCGCCTGCCCCACAGGGCGCGGGGGATGTCGGCCATGATCCCGCAGCCGTCGCCCTCGTCGTTGATGTCGCCCGAGCGGTGGGCCATCTTCTTCAAGGCCTCGATGGTCTTGACGATATTGGCGTGGGTCGCGTTCCCGCGCTTGTCGATGAAGGCCACGATGGCGCAGGCGTCGCGTTCTTCCGCGATGGGCTGTTGCAGGAGCTTGTGAGGCTTGGACCGGGACATGGATTCCTCGTCACGTAAAAGTGTGCGGCAGGCGTTTGTGCAAGGGGGACGATAATCCTAGCGCGCACGAAATAAAAGGGGAAGCCGGGTGCGTATTTTCACAATCCGACCCCCGGCGCGCGGGGCGCAGGGGCCCGGCCCCGGGGGCCGTCCGCCCTTGACGCGAAACACGCCGGGGGATATAGAATACATCATATCCGCAACGTGCGGAACGGTCGGGCCGGCCTGGCCCCATCGCTCCTGCGCCGCGCCCTGCTCCGCGCTCCGCGCCGTCTCCGCCCTTCTCTCCGCGTCCCGTTTCCCCCGCGTCGCCCCCCGTCGCCCATCCGCCCGTTTCGCCAAACGAAAAGGGGGAACCCATGTTCCAGGCATCATTCCCACGGAACAGCCGCCCGCCCTGGTGGGCTGCGATCCTGGCGCCGCTGCTGTCGGCGCTGCTGCTGACGGGCTGCGGCGTAACCAGCCTGACCTCGCACAGCACCAAAAGCCCCGAATCCCCGCCGGGCGGCATCATGTACCACCTGCCCATGGACATGCTCACCGTGAACGCCACGCGGCAGGACATCGTCAAGGTCAGCATCGAGCCCGACTACAGCGTGAAGCGCGACGACCCCGTGCGCAAGTACACCGTCGCGGTGAGCAAATCCACCGAGGTGGACCTCTCGCGGACCTACGTCCTGGAGGTGGACCCCGGGCAGATGAACGCCGACGACGTGACCATCGACGTCTCGCCCACGGGCCTGCTGACGGGAGTCACCTTCAATTCCAGCGGCAAGGGCGCGGAGGTCGTGACCAACGTCTCCAAGACCTTGGGGACCTTCGTGGGCACGGCCATGGCCTACTTTGTGGGGATGCCC
>CAYUIN010000231.1:0-1685 GCA_964444695.1 uncultured Desulfocurvus sp. | reverse complement strand
CCACCTGCGGCATCGACGAGCTGGTCCGCGAAGGCCTGGACAGGCCGAGCGTCAAGGCCATCATCTACCACCAGCCGGTCTGCGACCTGTGGATCAAGTACAAGGACGCCAGGGACAAGCTGGCCGAGGCGGAAAACCTGCTGGACGTGTTCCCCATGGGCCTGGAGTTGACGACCTATGCCCAGGCCGTGGCGCACAAGAAGGAGCAGCGCACGCGCGAGCAGGACGTGGCCCTGTACAAGGCGGCGTTCGACAAGGCCGAGAGCGCCTTCAACGCGGCCAAAACCAACTTCATCAAGGATTTCGGGCTGACGACCCAGGCCGACACCAAGACCCATGACGCGATCCTCGCCTTTTCCGACCTGCCCACGCAGGAGCAATACGTCAAGGGCGAGTTTTCCGAACCCATACGCATGCTGCAACGGGAAATCGGCCTGATCCTGACCTACGAGGCATTTACCAACGCCCCGCACGTCTCCTTTGAACTGAGCGGCAAGCAGCAGCCCAAGGGCATCTACTACCGCAAGCGCCTGCCCTACATCCTTCGGGCCTACGGCGAAAAGCTGGTGATAGAAAAGGGCGCCGCGCAGGACCAACCCCCCGGGAACAATACGACCGCCGCCGACGGACAAAACGCGACCGCCGCCGACGGGCAGGATACGGCGGGCAATACCGGCGGACAGGACCAGGGTAAGCCCACGGAACAGGGCGCGGGCAACGCGGGCGAGCAGAAAGCTGAAAATCCCAAGCCGGAGTACGAATTCGTGAACCTGATCCGCGCCGAGCTCATCGACTCCCGCTCGTATCCGGGCTTCATCCCCTACGAGGCCTCGCGCTTCGCGGACCGCAACCTGGGCCTGACCTTCTACGAGGACGGGACGCTCAAGCAGTTCAAGCTGGTCACGACGTCCAGCGCGGCGGGGTTCACCGGCGGAGTCGAGGCCGGAACCCAGGGCTTCCTCAACAACACCAACACCGCCCTGGGCACCATGGCGGACATCTTCGCCAAGCGCGACAAGATCCGCCTGGACGCGCTCCAGGCCGAGGCCGCACGCCTGCAGGCCCAGAAGTCGATCATCGACGCCGAGATCGACCTGGAAGGCACCACGGCCAACAAGGAACTGCGGGTGCGCAAGATGGCCATCGAGACCCAACTGGCCCTGATCCAGGCCGCGCAGCAGTACGCCTCCGGCGAACAGGGCGCGGCGGCCGAGCCGGAACTCGCGGCCTTGAAGAACGAGGTGGAGCTGCTGCGCCAGCGCCTCGAACTGCTCAAGATCCAACAGGAAATGAACACGCTGCAACAGTAGCCGCCGCCTTCCTGGCCGCCGGCGGCGACGGCCCGGCGTAGCGGACGGCGGCACAAGAAAAGGGCTTCGGCGGTTGCGCCGAAGCCCTTTGTTTCGCATCCGAAGCGCGCCGGGCGCGCGGGTTGCGCCTAGCCCTTCAACAGCTCGTTTACCTTCTCCATCACGGCGAAGGCGTCCGCCACGTAGAGCACGTCGGCCTTGCCCTGGGCCCAGCCGCACCCGGCGTCCAGGTTCACGGCGCGGCGCTCGGTGATGAACCGCCAGCCCACGACGTGGGGCTCCTCGCCGTGGCAGCAGGTGGCCAGGCCCTTCTTGTGGCGCGGGGTGGCGCCGGTCTGGCCGACCTGGTGCAGGTGGGTCAGGAACGGCAGCACG
>CAYUIN010000230.1:0-4912 GCA_964444695.1 uncultured Desulfocurvus sp. | reverse complement strand
TTCCTTAAGCGGGTCTGGGCAGAGCCCAGCCGCCGGAGGCATTCTGCCTTTTCCCCCCGCCGCGCCGCGCGCCCGCCTCGCGCAAGGGTCTTGCCGATGCGGGTGGTGGGGAGGTATCGGGGTGGACGGAGGAGAAAAGTATGCCAAGTGTGATGATTACGATGTTGCGGGGGCGGGACGGGGCGGCCAGGCGGGCGGTGATGGACGCGGTGCATGCGGCGCTGGTGGAGGCCTTCGGGATTCCGCAGGACGACCGGATGCAACGGGTGTTCGAGTTGTCGCGGGAGGATTTCGACATCCCGCCGCGCTGTTCGGAGGCCTTCGTGATGGTGGAGATCGCGGCCTTTGCGGGGCGCTCGGTGGACGCCAAGCGGGCGCTGTATCGGGCCATGGTGCGCGAGCTTGGGCAGCGCTGCGGCGTGCCCCCCGAGGACGTGTTCGTGATGGTCGAGGACAGGCCCATGGAGAACTGGGGGCTGCGCGGGGGCCAGGCGGGCTGCGACATCGACTTCGGGTTCAAGATCGATGTCTAGGCGGGGCGCGGGGCCGGGATTGCGCATCCGGGCCGGGGCGCGATAGGGTCCGCCGATGGATTGCAAACCTGTCGTGGCCCTGGCGCGGTGCGCCGCGTATGGAGCGGATTTGGCCGAGCGTGTGGACGCGGTGCTGGCGGGGTGCGGCTTTGCGCCGGGCGCCGGGTCGCGGGTTTTGGTGAAGCCGAATCTGGTCTCGGCGGCGCGGGGGCCGCTGGGGTGTTCGCAACCGGAGGTGGTGGCGGCGGCCTGCCGCTGGCTGCTGGACCGGGGCTGCCGGGTGACGGTGGCGGACTCTCCGGCCTTCGGGACGGCGGCGGGCGTGGCGACCAAATGCGGCCTGGCGCGGGCCCTGGAGCCGCTGGGGCTGCGGGTCGAGGGGCTGGGGCAGGCGCGGGCGCTGGAATTGTCCTTCGGGGCCTCGGTGGGGCTCTCGGCCCGGGCGGCGGAGCAGGACGCGATCCTCAGCGTGCCGAGGCTCAAGGCCCATGGGCAGATGCGGGTCACGGCGGCGGTGAAGAACCTGTTCGGCTGCGTGGTGGGGATGCGCAAGGCGTTGGCGCATTCGCGCTTCGGGGAGCGGGAAAACCGCTTCGAGGCCATGCTGCTGGACCTGCTGGAGGCCTTGCCGCCGGTGGCCACGCTGCTGGACGCGGTGGTGGGGATGCACGTCACGGGGCCCACGGGCGGCGAGCCGTATCCCCTTGGGATGCTTGGCGGGTCGTGCAATCCTGTGGCGCTGGACACGGCGGCGTATTTGGTTCTACACCTGACGCCTGCGGACGTGCCGCTGTGGCGCGAGGCCCAGGCGCGCGGGCTGTGCGGGGCGCGGCCCGGCGAGGCGGCGTATCCGCTGCTGGCGCCGCAGGACTTCGACGCGGGCGGCTTCGTGATCCCGGGGCTGCTGGACCCGGTGTCCTTCGCGCCGTTGCGCCTGGCCCGGGGCGCGCTGAAGCGGCTGTACCTGAATTTCCGATGACGCCGGGCCGGGAGCACGATGCGGGACGAATCGACGAGCGGGGCGACGGGCCCTGAGCGCAGGCGGCTGACGGTCACCGGCGCGGTGCAGGGCGTGGGCTTCCGGCCCTTCGTGTATCGCATCGCCCTGGCGCGGGACCTGACGGGCAGCGTGCGCAACACGCCCGAGGGCGTGGTCATCGAGGTCCAGGGGCCGGGCGAGGCCGTGGCGGGGTTCGCCACGGCGCTCATCGAGGAACTGCCGCCCCTGGCGCGCATCGTGCGTTGCGAGCAGGCCGGGGTTGAACCCGTGGCGGGCGAGGCGGCGTTCGAGATTCTGGCCAGCACGGCGGGCGAGGGGCACACGGTGCTCATCAGCCCGGACGTGGCCACCTGTCCGGACTGCCTGGCGGACATGGCCGACCCGGCCGACCGCCGCCACGGCTACCCGTTCACCAACTGCACCAACTGCGGCCCGCGCTACACCATCACCCGCAGCATCCCCTACGACCGGGACAAGACGTCCATGGCCTGCTTCCCGCTGTGCCCGGAGTGCGCGCGCGAGTATGCGGACCCGCTGGACCGCCGTTTCCACGCCCAGCCCAACGCCTGCCCCGTGTGCGGGCCGCAGGTCTGGCAGACGGACGCGGCGGGGGTGGAGCACGCGCGCGGGGACGCGGCCATCGTCGCCGTGGCGCGGGCGCTGGCGGCGGGGAAGATCGCGGCCATCAAACGCCTGGGCGGGTTCCACCTGGCCTGCAACGCCACCGGCGAGGCGGCGGTGCGCGAACTGCGCAGGCGCAAGAACCGCTACGGCAAGCCCCTGGCGGTGATGGTCCCGGACCTGGAGGCGGCGCGCGCCCTGGCGGAGGTGACCGAGGCCGAGGCGGCCTGGCTGACGGGCAACAAGCGGCCCATCGTGCTCTGCCGGATGCGGGCGGACGCGGCGGCGGCGCTGCCCGCGTCGCTCACGCCGGACACGGATTTCCTGGGCCTGATGCTGCCGTACGCGCCGCTGCACCACGTCTTGTTCGGGCACTACGCGGCGGCGCTGGGGGGGCGGCTCCCGGCGCTGGTCATGACCTCGGGCAACCTGAGTTCGGAGCCCATCAGCATCGGCAACCGCGAGGCCCTGTCGCGGCTGGCGACCATCGCCGACCTGTTTTTGCTGCACGACCGGGACATCCTGATCCGCTGCGACGACTCGGTGCTGCGCGTGCTGGACGACGGCGACGGGCAGGCCAAGCCGCAGTACCTGCGCCGGGCGCGGGGCTTCACCCCGGCGCCGGTGTTCCTGTCGCGCCCGGGGCCCACGGTCCTGGGCACGGGCCCGGAGCTGAAGGCCACCCTGTGCCTGACCAAGGACGAGCAGGCCTTCGTCAGCCAGCACCTGGGGACCATGGAGAACCTGGAGACCTACGGCTTCCACCAGGAGATCGCGGCGCACCTGGAGGACATCCTGCGGGTGACGCCCCGGGCCGTGGTCCACGACCTGCACCCGGACTACATGACCACGGCCTTCGCCCGGGAGTTCGCCACGGCGCGCGGGATTCCGGCCCTGGCCGTGCAGCACCACGTGGCGCACATCCACGCCGTGATGGCCGAGAACGCCTGCGACGGCGCGCTGATCGGCCTGGCCCTGGACGGCACGGGCTACGGCGAGGACGGGACGCTGTGGGGCGGCGAATGCCTGCTGGTGGACAACGAGGAGCTGTCCCACGAGCGCCTGGCGCACCTGAGCCCGGTGCCGCTGCCCGGCGGCGAGGCCGCCATCCGCGAGCCGTGGCGCATCGCCCGGGGGTTCCTGCACGAGCTGGGGCTGGACGCGCCGGGCGCGCGGCCCTGGCCCTGGCTGGCGGAGCACGCTCCGGCGGCGGCCATGGTGGACCAGATGCTGGCGCGCGGCCTGAACTGCCCGCGCAGCACCAGCTGCGGGCGGCTGTTCGACGGGGTCTCGGCCATGCTGGGGCTGAAGCTGACGGCGGGCTACGAGGCCGAGGCGGCCATCGCCCTGGAACACGCGCAGGACCCGGCCGCGCCCGAGGACCCGGCCTACGCCCCTGCGCTGCGCACGGACCGCCAGCCCGCCGAGCTGGACACCCTGGGCCTGTTCGCCCGGGTCTACGGCGACTGGGAGGCCGGGGTGCCCGTGGCGGTGGTGGCGCGGCGCTTCCATTTGGGGCTGGTGCGCGGGCTGGCGGACATGGCGTCGGCCTTTGCGGCGGCCACGGGCCTGACCCGCGTGGGCCTGTCCGGCGGGGTGATGCTCAACCTGACCCTGGCCACGCTGCTGCCCCGGGCGCTGCGCGAGCGCGGGCTCGAGCCGCTGACGCACACCGCCCTGCCCCCGGGCGACGCCTGCATCTCCCTGGGCCAGGCGGCCTACGGGATGCGCCTGCTGAAAAAGGGCGACGGCTGATCCGCACGCCGGAAACCGCGCCCGGGCCACCCGCGCCGCCCGCCCGCACCCATCTCCCGACCCCCGCCGTGCGACACTTCCGTGACGGGGGTTTTTCTCCGCGCCAAGGCGTGCTATCGTCGCGCAACACGGGAACCACCCCAACCGGGATACCATGTTCCGACGCACCTTCGCCCTGCTCCTGTTCCTGCTCCTGGCGTCCTGCCCGGCGCCGGGCTTTCGCGCCCTGGCGGACGAGGTCTCGCTGGCGACGCTGGACTGGGAGCCGTACATCGGCCCGAACCTCGTGGAAGGCGGCTATGTGGCGGCCATCGTCCGCGAGGCCCTGGCCCGCTCCGGGCTGACGGTCCGGCTGTCCTTCCTGCCCTGGAAGCGCAGCGTGGAGATGACCCGCCAGGGCTCCTTCCAGGCCTATTTCCCCGAATACCACGACCCGCTCCTGGAGCGGGACTTCGCCTTCTCGGACCCCATTCCCGGCGGGCCGCTGGCGCTGTTCGTGCGCCCGGGCCAGGGGTTCGAATACAACTCCCCGGAGGACCTGCGCGGCAAGCACGTGGGTCTGGTGCGCGGCTACGTGAACACGCCGGCCATCGACGGCTGCCCCTGGCTGGACCGGGACGAGGCCGCCAGCGACCTGGAGAACCTGCGCAAGCTGCTGGCCGGGCGGGTGGACGTGACCGTCACGGACGCCTACGTGGCGCGCGACCTTGCCCGGCGCTCCCTGGGCGGGGAGGAGAAGGTGGAGCTTCTGGCCGTGCTGGAGCACAAGCAGCTGTACTTCTGCGTGCCGCACGTGCGCCCGGACCACAACGCCCTGCTGGAGGCCTTCAACACCGGGCTGGCCGCCCTGCGCCGGGACGGGACCCTGCGCCGGATCATGGACCGCCACGGCTTCCGGGCCCCCGGCGAGGCCCCGCCCGGGCAGCGGCCCTAGGGCGTATCGACAGTCGCCTGCCCGCAGAGTGCCGCCTCCCGCGCCCGGCAGCCGTTTGAAACGGCTGCC
>CAYUIN010000229.1:1382-4918 GCA_964444695.1 uncultured Desulfocurvus sp. | reverse complement strand
GAGCGCCTGGGCAAGAAATTTCAGCGCGCGGAGTTCGATTTCGAGGACTTCCGCACGCAGATGCGCCGCCTGAAGAAGATCGGGTCCTTCGAGTCCATCCTGAAGCTGATCCCCGGCATGGGGGGGCTCAAGGAGAAGCTCGGGGAGATGCACGTCCCGGACAAGGAGTTGGGCAAGGTCGAGTCCATGATCAACTCCATGACCGCCAAGGAGCGGCGCGACCCGGCGCTCATCGACCAGAGCCGCAAGAAGCGCATCGCCGCCGGTTCCGGCCACACGCTGGACGAAGTGAACCAGCTGGTGGCCAACTTCGAGAACATGCGGCGGATGATGAAGCAGATGATGGGCGGCAAGGGCAAGAAGGGCAAGATGCCCAAGATGCCCCCGGGAATGCAGCTGCCCCCGAACATGAAGGGCGCCCTGCCCGGCGGCATGGGCGGCATGCCCGGCATGGAAGGCCTGGAAGGCGGCATGCCCGGAATGCCCGGGATGCCCGGCATGGGCGACGATCAGCCGAAGAGTGGCTTTACAAAGGCCAAAAAAGAACGCAAGAAGCGGGTCAAGCCTGCAAAGAAAAAGAAGAAGAAACGTTAGAAGGCGCACCCCGGGACGCGGCTGCCCCGGAGCGCTTGGCAATACGCGGCAAATGGTTCTTGGCCGAATGTAGATCGGCAGCTTGCTTTTTTTATTGAAATTGTAATACTCTACCTTTGGGAGATAGACGAGATGGCGATGAAGCTTCGTTTGACTAGGATGGGTTCCAAAAAACGTCCGTTCTACCGTATTGTTGCGGTGGACAGCGCCACCAGACGCGATGGCCGCGCCCTGGACTACGTGGGTTTCTACAACCCCATGGTCGAGCCGGTCGAGTTGAAGGTGGACCAGGAGAAGGTCAAGATGTGGATCGAGCGTGGGGCCCAGCCCTCCGACACGGTCCGCGCCCTGCTCAAACAGGCCGAGAAGGCCGCCGAGTAGTTTGGCCGCTCTCCCCGCTCCCGCCCATGATGCGGTCA
Source organism: uncultured Desulfocurvus sp. (assembly GCA_964444695.1). GTDB lineage: Bacteria > Desulfobacterota > Desulfovibrionia > Desulfovibrionales > Desulfovibrionaceae > Desulfocurvus. Next base: position 3,905 of record CAYUIN010000229.1, on the reverse strand, counting down.
TGGTCCTGCGAGGCATCCCTGCTCACGTTGCGATGCGGAGGGTATCATGTTGAAGGACCTGATCACGTACATTGCGAAATCGCTTGTCGACAATCCTGAAGCCGTCCACGTCTCGGAAATCGAAGGCGAGCAGACCTCGGTCATCGAACTGAAGGTCGCCAAGGAAGACCTGGGCAAGGTCATCGGCAAGCAGGGCCGCACGGCCAGGGCCATGCGCACGATCATCGGCGCGGCCTCGACCAAGGCCAGGAAGCGGGCGGTACTCGAGATCATCGAGTAGGGCCCCGGCCGCGCGGGGCGGCGATGGTTCCGGCCGCGGCGCTGCTGCCGCCGCCGGGACGGGGGAACGTCGAAGCCTCGAGCGGGAGGGGCCATGGGCGCCAAGACGCCGGATTTCGTCCTTGTGGGCGAAGTCCTCAGACCTCATGGAATTCGCGGGGAACTCCGCGTGGCCTGCCACGCGGACTCCCCTTTTTTGTTCGACGCCGTGCCCCGGGTCTGGCTGCGCCCAGGCCCCGGGTCGCCCGCGCCCGCCCCGGCGCCCGCCAAGGGCGGCAAGGGTGCCAGGGGCGGCAAGGACGCGCGCCGGCCCGGCAGGCCGAAGGCTCCGGCCGCGCCGCGGCCGGCCAAGATCCTGTCCTGGCGCGAGCATCAGGACGTGGTGCTCCTGACCTTGGACACCGTGCCCGACCGCAACGCGGCCGAGACCATGCGCGGCTACGAGGTCCTGGTGCGCGCCGAGGACCTGCCGGAGCCGGACGAGGGCCAGCTGTTCCTCTACGAGCTGGAAGGCATGGGCGTGCTGCTCGAGGACGGGCGGCGCCTGGGCGTCATCGCCGAGGTCCTGCTGCCCGGCGGCCAGGAGGTCTGGTCCATCGAGACCGAGGACGGCCGCGAGGTCCTGTTCCCCGTGGCCGAACAGTTCATCCTGGCCGTGGACGAGGAGGGCGACAGCGTGACCATCGCCCCGCCCCCGGGGCTGCTGGAACTGTACCTCGACGCGCGGCCCGGTGAGGATTCCGACGCCGACGCCGAGGCCGATTCCGCTGCCGATTCCACCCCAGACGCCCCGCGCGACGCGGACGCGGACACGCCGGAGTAGCCGTGCGCTTCACCATCCTGACCCTGTTCCCGGAGTTCTTCGACTCGCCCCTGGCCTGCGGCCTGCTGGGCAAGGGCGTGGAGCAGGGGCTGGTCTCCGTGGACCTGGTGAACCCGCGCGATTTCACCGAGGACCGCCACCGCACCGTGGACGACCGGCCCTACGGCGGCGGCCCGGGCATGGTCATGCGCTGCGAGCCGCTGGCCGGGGCGCTCGAGAGCGTGCCCCAGCCCGGGCGCATCGTGTACATGTCCCCGCGCGGGCGGCGCCTGGACCACGGCCTGTCCCAGTACGATGCCAACCTGGTGGCCTGGCTGGTGCGCGCCCACCTGCTCATGTCCCTGACCGCGCAGCGCAAGGACATCTCCGATCCCGACGTGGTGCTGGAATTTGCCACGCAGGTGGGCAACAGCATGCGTCTGGACTATCTCTACCTGCTCACGGTGGCCGATATCCGCGGTACCAACCCGGAACTCTGGAATTCATGGAAGGACTCCCTGCTCTCCACGCTCTACGGTGCCACCCAGCGCATGTTGCGCCGCGGCCTGGACAATCCGCTTGACCAGGACGAGCTGGTGGGCGAGGCGCAGACCCAGGCACTGGAGCTGCTGCGCGGGGCGGGCATGGGAGAGAAACCCTGCCTTGAACTGTGGCAGGAGTTCGAGCCCGAATATTTCCTGCGCCATTCCGCCGACGAGATCGCCTGGCACACGCTTGCCGTGCTGGAAGCACATGCCACGCCCCTGGTGCGGGTACGCCAGGAAACCGCCCGGGGCAGTACCGAAATCTTCATCTACACCGACGACCACCCCCATCTGTTCGCACTCACCACGACAGCGCTGACCCAGCTCGGCCTGGACATCGTGGACGCGCGCATCATCACTACCCGCAACGGCAGGACACTGGACACCTTTCTGGTACTGGAGGACACGGGACAACCGGTAAGCGGAACCATGCGTATGGAAGAGATCGCTACCGTGCTCACCGAGCGGATCAGTCATCCGGACCGACCCCCCACCGCGGTGGTGCGCAACACGCCCCGGCGACTTCGCCATTTCACGGTGCCCACGCGCATCGAGTTCGGCGACAAGCTCTACTTCAACCGCACCGTGCTTGCCATCACCACCGGTGACCGCCCCGGTCTGCTGTCACGCATCGGCACCACCCTGACCCGCTGCGGCATCAAGGTCCACAACGCCAAGATCGCCACCGCCGGAGAGCAGGCCGACGACGTCTTCTACATCACTGACCTGGAAGACAGACCCATCATGGACCGGGAACGGCAGGCTGAGATCGAGAAAGCGTTGCGGGAAGCGCTGGAGTAGAAGGCAGGTACAAGGTACAAGGGCAAAAGTACAAGGGAGAACCGGGAAGGCTCCGCCTGCTTTGTTATCCCCCTTGTACCTGCTCTATCAACTCCA
>CAYUIN010000229.1:0-1282 GCA_964444695.1 uncultured Desulfocurvus sp. | reverse complement strand
GTGATCCGGCCGTTCTCCGCCAGATGCGCGGCGGTCTCGTTGCCGCTGCCGGTGAGATCCAGGTAGGCCACGGTGTTCGAATCGATGATGCGGAAGGTATCCAGCCCCTTGGGCGAGAGATTCACCTGGCCGTCACCGGCAAGCGGCGCGGTGGCCACGAAGAACACGGGCTGGGCGCGCATGAACTCGCCAAGCGCAGGGGTGATGGTTGCATGGGTCTGTCCCATGATGACTCCTGGTGAAAAGGGATCGCGTGAGAGGATTCAGCATACCGTCGCCGCGCACTTCATGCGACGCCCCGGAGCCTGCATCGCCCGGGCCCTTCGCGTATACTTGCTCCCTTGCCGAATCCCGACCCCCAACCGCCCATGAACCCCGATCTGGACCGTCTTCAGCCTTATCCGTTTCAAAAGCTCACGGAACTCAAGGACGGGGTCACGCCACCGGCGGAGCTGGAGCACATCGCCCTGTCCATCGGCGAACCGAAGCATCCCACGCCGGGCTTCATCGCCGAGGCACTGTCGAGCCACCTGCACGGTCTTGCCCACTATCCGGTCACCCGCGGCGGGGATTCGCTGCGCGAGACGATGGCCGCATGGGCCACCCGCCGCTTCGACCTGCCCCCGGGCAGCCTCGATCCCGCCCGTCATGTACTGCCCGTGAACGGCACCCGGGAGGCCCTGTTCGCCCTGGCCCAGTGCGTGGTGGACCGTACCGGCAAGCCGCTGGTGGTGATGCCCAACCCCTTCTACCAGATCTACGAGGGCGCCGCCCTGCTGGCCGGGGCCGAGCCCCATTTCCTCAATCTCACCGCGGACTCCCGTTTCCTTCCCGAACTGGACGCAGTCCCCGCACCTGTCTGGGCGCGCTGCCAGTTGCTCTATCTGTGCAACCCGGGCAATCCAAGCGGGGCCGTCATGGACGAGACCTCCCTGCGCCAGGCCATCGAGCTGGCCGAGCGGCACGATTTCATCATCGCCGCCGACGAGTGCTACTCGGAGATCCACTTCCCGGGCAGCACCCCGCCTCCGGGCCTGCTGGGTGCCGCCGCACGCATGGGCAACACCGACTACCGCCGCTGCGTGGTGTTCCACAGCCTGTCCAAGCGTTCCAACGTGCCGGGGCTGCGCTCGGGTTTCGTGGCCGGCGACGCCGAGGTCCTGCGCCGCTTCCTCCTCTACCGCACCTACCACGGCTGCGCCCTGCCCCCGCACACCCAGGCCGCCAGTACCGTCGCGTGGGGCGACGAGGCCCACGTGCTCGCCAACCGCGACCTCTATCG
>CAYUIN010000228.1:0-4973 GCA_964444695.1 uncultured Desulfocurvus sp. | reverse complement strand
CATGGACAGGCCGTTTCTGCGCGCCGACCTGCACGTCCACTCCAAGCATTCCAAGCGCCCGTCGGAATGGGTGCTGCAGAAGATAGGCACCGCCGAGAGCTACACCGAGCCGCTCAGGCTGTACGACGTCGCCCGCCGCCGGGGCATGGACCTGGTGACCGTGACCGACCACAACACCCTGGCGGGCAGCCTGGACATCGCGCACCTGCCGGGGACCTTCGTCAGCGAAGAGATCACCACCTACCTGCCGGACAACGGCTGCAAGCTGCACGTCCTGGCCTGGGACCTGACCGAGGCCATGCACGCGGACATCGCCCGCGCCCGGGACAACGTCTACGACCTGGTGGACTACCTCATCGGCGCGGGCATCCCTCACGCCCTGGCGCACCCGATGTTCGACATGAACCAGCGCCTGACCCCGGACAGCTTCGAGAAGATGCTGCTGCTGTTTCGGACCTTCGAGCTCAACGGCTCGCGCGACCAGTCCCAGAACGAGGTGCTGCGCACGGTGCTGGCGGGGTTGAACCAGGCGGACATGGACTTCCTGGCCGAGCGCCACAACCTGGCCCCGCGCATGGCCGAGCCCTGGCGCAAGACGCTGGTCAGCGGCAGCGACGACCACTCCGGGCTGAACATCGCCCGCAGCCACACCCGCGTCCCCGGCGCCACGGACGCGGGGAGCTTCCTGGCGGCCATCGCGGCCGGGGGCTCGGAGCCCGTGCAGGTCCCGGCCACGCCCGCGACCATGGCCCACAACCTCTACTCCATTGCCTACCAGTTCTACCGCGACCGCTTCGGCCTGGGCAGATACGTCTCGCGGGACCTGGTGCTGCGCTACGTGGACCGCGCCCTGACCCTCACGGCTCAGGAGCGCGGCGCCGGGCCGCTGGCCCGGGTCCAGTCGCGCATGGGCGACATCCTCTGCGGGCTGCGCGCCGCGTCCATGAAGCGCAGGCGGCCCACGGCCCTGCCCGGGGTGGTGCAGCGCGAGGCCCTGGAGATCATCAGCGGCGACAAGGACCTCGTGGCCGGGCTTCACGGGCTGGAGGACAAGCCCTGGCAGGCCGAGAAGAGCTGGTTCGAATTCGTGGACCGGGCCTCGGAAAAGGTCCTGACCCACTTCGCGGACACGATCCTCAGGAGCCTGTCCGAAGGCAACCTGTTCGACATCTTTCGGGCCATCGGCTCGGCGGGCTCGTCCTACGTGCTGCTCGCGCCGTACGCCGTGGCCTACTCGCTGTTCACCAAGGACCGCCGTTTCTGCCGCACCGTGAGCGAGCGGTTCGCCGCGCGCAAGGGCCGGGCCGTCCCTCCCCGGCGGCTGGTCGTGGCCCACTTCACGGACACCTTCGGCGAGCTGAACGGCACCTCGGCCTGCCTGCGCCGCCAGCTGGAAGCCGCCCGCGCCGCAGGCAAGGACCTGACCGTCGTCACCTGCCGCCCGGACGCCCCGTCCGAGGCCGGGGTCCGCAACTTCGCGCCCATGGGCTCCTTCGACCTGCCCGACTACCCGGACCTGACCCTGTACTACCCGCCGCTGCTCAAGATGATCGACTGGTGCCACGAGCGCGGCGTGACCCATATCCACGCCGCCACACCGGGGCCCGTGGGCCTGGCCGCCCTGGCCACGGCGCGGGTCCTGGGCCTGCCGCTGCACAGCACCTGGCACACGGACTTCCCGGCCTACGCCATGGCGCTCACCGCCGACGCGGGCATGGAGGAGGGCGCCTGGCGCTACCTGACCTGGTTCCTGGGCCACAGCGACGCCGTGCACGCGCCCACGGCGCAGGCCGCCTCCGAGCTGGCCGCGCACGGCGTGCCCCGACCGCGCATCCGCACCGCCGCCCCGGGCGTGGACGTCGCCCTGTTCAACCCCGCCCGGCGCAACGGCTACCTGCGCACCGGCTGGGGGCTGCCCGACGACGAACTCAAACTGCTCTTCGTGGGCCGCGTCTCCCGCGAGAAGAACCTGCCCATGCTCGCCGAGGCCTTCCGCTCCCTGTGCGCCAAGCGCCCGGGCGTGCGCCTGGTGATCGTCGGCGGCGGGCCGTACCTGGAAGACATGCGCGCCGCCCTGCACGGCTTCCCCGCCACCTTCACCGGGCCGCTTTACGGCGAGGACCTGGCCCAGGCCTACGCCTCCTCGGACCTCTTCGTGTTCCCCTCGCTGCGCGATACCTCCGGCAACGCCGTGCTCGAAGCCCTGGCCTCCGGGCTGCCCGTGGTGGTCACCGACCAGGGCGGCCCGCAGGAACACGTCACCCCCGGCGTCAACGGGCTCGTCGTCCCCGGCGGCGAACCGCGACACTTCCTCGCCGCCCTGCTGGCCCTGGTGGACGACCCCGCCCGGCTGCCCGCCATGCGCCTGGCCGCCCGCGACTCCATGCGCCACCGGGGCCTGGCCCGCTCCTTCCGCGAACAGTGGGAGGCCTACCGCGAAACCAGCCTCGGCTGAACCCCGCGACGTCTCCAAAATGTGACGCGCCCGCGCCGGGGCGGACACACGCCCCGGCTACCGTTCTCCAACCATTTCGCGCAGGCCCCGCCGCGCGCCAGCCACACAGCCTTCCGAACCACCGGAGGAAGCCATGCAGCAAGCCGTCGCCGAAGCCCCCTTCGTCCTGGACCTTCCGCTCAACAAGCCCCTGCGGGCCCTGGTCTCCAAGCCCCTGGAAAAGGTCCTCTGCCTGCCCACGCTCAACGACCTCTACTCCCGCATCGGCGGACGACAGGACTCCGACTTCCTCAAAGACGTGCTCGACCTGCTCGGCGTCGCCGTGGACATCACCGCCCAGGACCTGGCCCGCATCCCCGCCACGGGACCCGCCGTCGTCGTCGCCAACCACCCCTTCGGCGCCATCGAAGGCGTGGTCCTGCTGCACGCCCTGCGCAAGGTCCGGCCCGACGTCCGCGTCATGGCCAACTCCATCCTGCACATGGTCCCCGAGATCCGCGAACACATCATCCCCGTGGACCCCTTCGGCTCCAAACAGGCCGTGGCCCGCAACCTGAAGCCCCTCAAGGACGCCATCCGCTGGACACGCGGCGGCGGACTGCTGGCCGTGTTCCCCGCAGGTGAGGTCTCCTCCCTGCAACTGCGCAAACGCACCGTCACCGATCCCCAGTGGAGCCCGTCCATCGGACGCATCATCCGCACCACCGGCGCCCCGGCCGTGCCCCTGTTCTTCGAAGGCGCCAACGGCCCCCTGTTCCACATCCTGGGCCTCATCCACCCCAGGCTGCGGACCATGATGCTGCCCCGCGAACTGCTCAAGAAACGAGACACCGTCCGCCTGGCCGTGGGCCGACCCGTGCCCGCGCAACGCATCGCCCGCTTCGAATCCGATGAACACCTGACCCAATACCTGCGGCTGCGGACCTACGTCCTCGGACAACGCACCGCCACCCCCGCCTCCGCAACGACCCCGGCCACCGCCACCACCACACACCGCGAACCCGTCGCCCCGTCCTGCGGGCCGGACCTCCTGGACCGCGAAATCCAGTCCCAGCCCGCACAGAACATCCTCCTCGACCAGGGCGAATACACCGTGGTCTGCGCCCTGGGCCGACACCTGCCCGCCGTGCTGCCCGAAATCGGACGCCTGCGCGAAATCGCCTTCCGCGAAGTCGGCGAAGGCACCGGAAAGGCCCGCGACCTCGACCGCTACGACGACTACTACCACCACCTCGTGCTGTGGCATAAGACCAACCGCGAAATCGTCGGCGCCTACCGCCTCGGCCGCGCGGACACAATCACCAACGCCCTCGGACCCGCCGGGCTCTACACCAACACCCTCTTCGACTACGACAACCGCTTCCTGGACCGCGTCAGCCCCGCCCTGGAACTCGGCCGGGCCTTCGTCTCCGCCAAATACCGCAAAAGCTACAACCCCCTGCTCCTGCTCTGGAAAGGCATCGCCGCCTTCGTCTGCCGCGAAAAGAAATACAAGCTCCTCTTCGGACCCGTCTCCATCTCCAACGACTACGCCCCCTACTCCAAACTGCTCATGATGCGCTTCCTGCGCGCCAACCACTCCCCCGAAGGCGGCCTGCACAAACTCATCCGACCCAAGACCCCGCCCAAACTGCGCGCCAAACGACCCGGCGGTCTCGCCTTCAAGACCATCAATACCGTCTGCCCCGACATCGACGACGTCGCAGGCGCCATCAGCGACATCGAAGCCGACGGCAAGGGCATCCCCATCCTGCTGAAACAATACCTCAAACTCGGCGGCACCGTCCTGACCTTCAACCGCGACCCCGACTTCGGAGACGCCATCGACGGCCTGATGCTCGTCGACCTCTCCAAAACACCCCGCAAGACGCTCGACCGCTTCATGGGCAAGGAAGAAGCCGGGATGTTCCTCGCCAAACACGGGGAATGACGGGCTGGGCGGGTGGCTGGCGTTAGGCGCCGGCCTCCGGCGGCTTAAGGGCTATGGCCCTTAAGAATCCCGAACGGGGGCGGGGTGTTTGAGGGGTGGGCGGCCGGGGGCGGTTCCCTTTTGCGGATTGGGGCGGTGTGCGCGCAGTTTTACTGTGGCCCGCTCCGGGGTTGGGTGCCCATTTCCTGTCAGCGGCGCCGGGCTGTCCGGACTGCGTCCTCCTTCGTGCCCCGGGAGGTTTGGTGCGCCGACGCCGTGGGGGCGTGTTTCGCGCTGGGATGGGGGCTGGGGCGTTTGGACGGGGGTGGTGCGGACACGGGGGCCGATTTGAGGTGAAAGGGGCCTGAAGGAGGCTTCCGGGCCCATTCCGGGCCTGGTCCTGAAACCTTTCGCCGGAACGTTCCCGCGCCCCCCCAACAGACCGGTCCCCGGCCCATGACTGGATTCGTTCGTCATGAGCGGGACGTTGCGTGGCGTGTGGTGTCGTGTTTGCGCCCCGGCCGCCGCCATCCTTGCCCCGCCAACCGGGCCCGACGGACTCGGAGGCGTCGCCGCGCCCCCAGGGCACGGCAGTGGGGCCCCCGTCCA
>CAYUIN010000227.1:0-4976 GCA_964444695.1 uncultured Desulfocurvus sp. | reverse complement strand
CCGGAGGCACTCGCCGCCGCCCGGCGTCGCCGTCGCGTCTGGTCGGTCCGGCCTGCCTGGCGCCGGGGTCGTGGGGCTGGTTACTTGATGGTTTCGAGGAGCAGGGCGTTTTCGCCTTCGGCGCCTCCGGCGGGGCGTTGGATGACCTTGGTGCCTGGGGGGACGTCCTTGAGCAGCCAGACGTTGCCGCCGATGACGGAGCGGGCGCCGATGGTGACGCGGCCGAGGATGGTGGCGCCGGAGTAGATGATGACGTCGTCCTCGACGATGGGGTGTCTGGGTTGTCCTTTGATGAGCTGTCCCTGTTCGTCCTTGGGGAAGCTTTTGGCGCCCAGGGTGACGCCCTGGTAGAGGCGGACGTTCTGTCCGATGATGCAGGTCTCGCCGATGACGACGCCGGTGCCGTGATCGATGAAGAAGTGTTCGCCGATTTCGGCGCCGGGGTGGATGTCGATGCCGGTGCGCGAGTGGGCCATTTCGGTGATGATGCGCGGGATGAGGTCGACGTTCAGGTGATAGAGTTCGTGTGCGATGCGGTAGTTGGTGACGGCGAGGATGGACGGGTAGCAGAAGATGGTCTCGCCGGGGCTTTTGGCGGCGGGGTCGCCGCTAAAGGCGGCCATGACGTCGGTGGACAGCAGGCGGCGGACTTCGGGCAGCCGGGCGATGAATTGGGCGGCGGTGTCGCGGGCGAGGTCTTCGCAGTCGCCGCAGTCGGTCTTGGTGAGGGAGCAGGTGAAGCAGTGTCCGCGCCGGATCTGTTCGGTCAGCAGTCGGAAGACCTTGTCGAGGTTGGCGCCGACGTGGGAGCGCATGTTGTCGGCGTCCACGTCGGAGTAGCCGTAGTAGCCGGGGAACAGCACGGCGCGCAGGCGTCCGACGATCTCCTCGAGGATTTCCACGGAGGGCATGGGCACGTGTCGCTGGTGGCTGTGGTGCACGACCTCGTAGGATTTGGGGTCGCAGAGCTGATCGATGACGTCGTTCAGTTTCTTCATGGCGTGGCGTGGCCCTTTGTTAGTCTGTGAGCCCCTGGAACAGGGCGGTGGAGAGGTAGCGTTCGCCGGTATCGGGGATCACGGCGACCAGGAGCTTGCCTGCGTGTTCGGGCCGGGAGGCGACCTGCACGGCGGCGTGGACGGCGGCCCCGGCGGAGATGCCGCAGAGGATGCCTTCCTCGCGCATCAGGCGGCGGGCCATGGTCACGGCGTCGTTGGTGGCGACCCGGACGACTTCGTCGAACAGGGAGCGGTCTGCGTTGGCGGGCACGAAGCCCGCGCCGATGCCCTGGATGCCGTGCGGTCCGGGCTGGCCGCCGGAGAGCACGGGGGAGTCCTCGGGCTCCACGGCGACGGACAGCAGGCCGGGCTTTTTGGCCTTCAGGGCGCGGGTGGTGCCGGTGAGGGTGCCGCCGCTGCCGACTCCGGCCACGAGGATGTCCACTGCGCCGTCGGTATCGTCCCAGATTTCGACGGCGGTGGTGCGTTCGTGGATGGCGGGGTTGGCGGGGTTTTCGAACTGCGAGGGCATGAAGGCGCCGGGGGTTTCGGCCACGAGGCGTTCGGCCTCGGCGATGGCGCCCTTCATGCCCTGGGCGGCGGGGGTCAGCACCAGGCGCGCGCCGAAGCCCGCCAGGAGCGTGCGGCGTTCGATGCTCATGGATTCGGGCATGGTCAGCACGAGCTGGTAGCCGCGCACGGCACAGATGAAGGCCAGGCCGATGCCGGTGTTGCCGCTGGTGGGCTCGACGACGACGGCGCCGGGTTTGAGGCGGCCGTCCTGTTCGGCCTGGTCGATCATGTTCAGGCCGATGCGGTCCTTGACGGAGCCGCAGGGGTTGAAGAACTCGAGTTTGGCGGCGACGGTGGCGGCGCAGCCCTGGGCGACCTTGTTCAGTCGGACCAGGGGCGTGCGGCCCACGAGGGCGGACATGTCGGGTGCGATGCGCATGGGGCTGTTCTCCTTGTGTCCTTGGCTAGCAGGTGCAGGCCGGGGCCTCGCCCTTGCCGCCCCTGAACGGGGACATGGCCCGCAGGCGGCGGACGATGCCCGGCATTTCGCGGACCACGGTGTCCACCTCGTCCCGGGTGTTGTAGCGCGAGAGGGAGAAGCGGATGGAGCCGTGGGCGTAGGTGAAGGGCACGCCCAGGGCGCGCAGCACGTGGGACGGCTCCAGGCTGCCGGAGGTGCAGGCCGAGCCGGAGCTGGCGCAGATGCCCAGTTCGTCCATCAGCAGCAGGATGGCCTCGCCCTCGATGTACTTGAAGGAGATGTTGCTGGTGTTGGGCAGGCGCTGGTCGGGGTGTCCGTTGAGGCGGGCGTCCTCGATGGCGGAGAGCAGGCCTTGTTCCAGGCGGTCGCGCAGGGCGCGGACCTGGGTGTTCTCCTCGTCGATGTGTGCGGTGGCCAGTTCCACGGCCTTGCCCAGGGCGGCGATGCCGGCGGTGTTCTCGGTCCCGGCGCGGCGGCCGCGCTCCTGGTGCCCGCCGAGCATGAACGGGCGGAAGGGGGCGCCCCGGCGCACGTAGAGCGCGCCGACGCCCTTGGGCGCGTGGAGCTTGTGTCCGGACAGGGCCAGGTAGTCCACGGGCAGGGCGGCGAGGTCGATGGGGATCTTGCCCACGGCCTGCACGGCGTCGGTGTGCATCAGGATGCCGCGTTCCTTGCAGAGTTCGGCGATCTCCTTGATGGGGTAGATGGTGCCGGTCTCGTTGTTGGCGAACATCACGGAGACCACGGCGGTGTCCTCGCGCAGGGAGTCCCGCACCTCGTCCAGGTCCAGGCGGCCCTGGTCGTCCACGCCGAGCCAGGTCACGTCGTAGCCGCGCTTTTCCAGGTGTTGGGCCACGTTGAGCACGGCGGGGTGTTCGACCTTGGTGGTCACGACGTGCTTCTTGCCGGGCTGTGCGGAGACGGCGGCGTGCAGGGCGGTGTTGTCCGACTCGGTGCCGCAGGCGGTGAACACGATCTCCTCGGGCGCGCAGCCGAGCCCGGCGGCCACGCGCTCGCGGGCCAGCTTCATGTGCGCGCCCACCTGCCCGCCGAAGCGGTGCATGCTGGACGGGTTGCCGTACAGGTCCTTGTAGAAGGGCAGAAGCTCTTCCAGGACCTCGGGGGCGACGCGGGTGGTGGCGTTGTTGTCGAAGTACAGCGGCTGCATGCTAGACTCCCTTGACCCGGATTTCGGGGTCCACCTGCTCGCGCAGGGTCTTCTGGACGAAATCGGTGAGGGTCAGCTGGCTGGACGGGCAGGACACGCAGGCCCCGCGCAGGGAGACGATGACGTCGGTCCCCGAGACGTCCACGAGTTCGATGTCGCCGCCGTCCTTCTTCAGGCTGGGGGCGATGACCTCTTCCATGACCTGCATGACCTTCTGCATGCGCTGGATGTTGGTCAGGGGCTTTGCGGCGGGCTTTGACTCGCGCTGCTTGCCCAGCACGTCGAAGAGGATCTCCTCCAGCTTGGGCACGCAGTCGCCGCAGCCGCCTCCGGCCTTGGTGAAATTGGTGATGTCCTCCACCGTGCGCAGGTCGTTTTCGAGGATGGCGCGGCGGATGGTGACGTCCGTCACGCCGAAGCAGTGGCAGACCAGCTCGCCCTCGGTCTCCTTTTCGGGCACGGCCTCGCCGCGCCAGGACTTGAGGGCGGCCTCCAGGGCCTCCTCGCCCATCACGGAGCAGTGCATCTTTTCCTTGGGCAGTCCGCCCAGGTACTCGGCGATGTCCTTGTTGGTGAGCTTTTCGGCCTCCTCGACGGTCTTGCCCTTGAGGATTTCCGTCAGCGCCGAGGACGAGGCGATGGCGCTGGCGCAGCCGAAGGTCTGGAACTTGGCGTCCTCGATGACGCCGTCGTCGTTGATCTTCAGGAACAGCTTGAGGGCGTCGCCGCAGGCCAGGCTGCCGACCTCGCCGACGGCGTCCGCGTTTTCGATCTCACCGGCGTTTCGCGGGTTGAGAAAGTGTTCCTTCACCTTGTCCGTGTATTCCCACATGGGGCTCCTCCTTCGGGGCGCGACGGGTTCCCGGCTCCCGGGCCCACGCCCCAAAAGCCGATTTAACCAGTCCAGTATAATACCCTTGGCAGGAAAGGCAAACGGCGCGGGGCACTTTTTCCGGGCTGAGGGATCACTCGGTGGAAAAAGGGCTGTGGCCCGGCGATTTTCGCGGCCGGGCCAGCGGAGGAACGAGGGGCCGGATCAGGGGTCGGATCAGGGGTCGCGGGGCTCGAAGGCCAGGGCCACGGAGTTGATGCTCCAGCGCAGGCCGGTGGGGTCCGGGCCGTCGAGGTAGACCAGGCCGAGGTGTGCGCCGCAGGTGCCGCAGACGGCCTCCTGGTGCCGGGCGCCGCCGCCCGTGACGTGGCGCAGGCGCACGGCCCAGGGCGCGGCCACGTCGAAGAAGCTGGCCCAGCCGGTGCCCGCGTCGTACTTGTGGTGCGAGTCGAAAACCCGCACCCCGCAGCAGCCGCAGAGGTAGTGCCCGTCCTTGTCGTGGTGCAGGAAGCAACCGGACCAGGGGGCCTCTGTGCCGCCCTCGCGGCAGACATGGTATTGATCGGGAGCCAGGGCCTCGCGCCATTCGGCATCGGACTTGACTATTCGCAGCATATCTCGGTGACTCTCTTCCCCCGCTGTGGGGCTTTCCTGCCTGGGTAGCACAGTTTGCGGCGCGAGGCGAGAGGCTGCGGCGAAATTTCTCGCATCGGCGGGGCCGACGCGCCGCCGGGCCCGCAAAAGCCACCGGAACGAAACGGTTTCGTCACCAGGGCCCGGGTAGTTGAGAGGGCATGAACGCGCGCTACGCCATCTGCTACGCCCCGCAGCAGGGCAGCACCCTGGCCGCCTTCGGCGCCCGCTGGCTCGGGCGCGACGCCGCCGCCGGGGTCTGCTGCCTGCAAACCGCCGTCCACGGCACCAGCGAGGAGTCCATGCGGGCCTGGACCGCCGGGCCGCGCCGCACGGGCTTTTGCGCCGTGC
>CAYUIN010000226.1:0-5008 GCA_964444695.1 uncultured Desulfocurvus sp. | reverse complement strand
GCAAGTTCCTGGTGGCGCACCTGGGCGGCGGGGTGAGCATCGGCGCGCATCTGCGCGGCCGGGTGGTGGACGTGACCAACGCCCTGGACGGCGAGGGCCCGTTGACGCCGGAGCGCACGGGCGGGCTGCCGGTGCTGGAGGTCCTGCGGCTTTTGGAGAGCGGGACGTACGGCGCCGAGGACCTGCGGCGCACGGTGCTGCGCGAGGGCGGCGTGTACGCGCACCTCGGGACGAACGACCTGCGCGAGGTGGAGCGGCGCATCGCGGGCGGCGACGAGGCGGCGCGGGCGGTGTTGCTGGCCGTGGCGTACAACGTGGCCAAGTGCGCGGCGGGGCTGCTCCCGGCGCTGGTCACGGCGGACGATCCGGCGCCGGTGGACGCGGTGGTCCTGGCGGGCGGCCAGGCGCGCAGCGCGGTGCTGGTGGCGGAACTGCGGCGGCGATTGGAGCCGCTGGCCCCGGTGGAGGTGGTCCTCGGCCTGGCGGAGCCGCTGGTCATGGCGCGCGGCGGGGCTGCGGCGCTGGACGGGGAGTGCGAGGTGCTGGAATACCGGGGCTGAGGCGCCCGGGCCCGCGCTCCTTTCATCCGCTTCCCGACTCTGCTACCGTGTTCCCGTGCGGGCGCATCGAGGCCCCGCCTTCGGCACCACGCAACCCGGCCCCCGGCCAAAGATTCGCCAGCCCATGGACCCGCTGCTCATCCTCGCCGCACTGGCCGCCTTCTTCACCGCCGCCTTCATCAAGGGCGTCTCGGGGCTGGGGTTCGCCACCACCTGCCTGGGGCTTCTGGCCTCCATCCTGGACCCGCGCGCGTCCATTCCGCTGGTCATCCTGCCGTCCATGGCCTCCAACCTGCTGGTGATGTACGACGCGGGCAACTTCCGCGCCGTGTTCAAGCGGTTCCTGCCGCTGTACCTCTCGGCCATCCCGGGGCTGCTGGTCGGGCTGTGGGCGCTGTCCATCGTCGATCCGCAGGAAATCCGCCTGGCCCTGGGGATCATCCTGGCGCTGTACGGGCTGTGGGCGCTGTGGCAGGGCGTGCTGCTGCTGCCGCCGCGCCTGGCGCGGGCGCTCACCCTGCCCGTGGGGCTGTCCTCGGGGTTCGTCAACGGCATGACCGGCTCGCAGATCATGCCCATGCTGCCCTATCTGTTGTCCCTGGGCCTGGACAAGAACACCCTGGTGCAGGCCATCAACACCTCGTTCACCATCTCCAGCTGCATCATGCTCGTGGGCCTGGGGCGGCTGGGGTTCGTGGACGGCAACGTGCTGCTGGTCTCGGCCCTGGGCATCCCGGTGGTCGGGCTGGGCATCGTGCTCGGCGGGCGCATCCGGCGCCGCGTGTCCGAGGAGCGTTTCCGCACCGTGGTGTTGGCGATGCTGGTGCTGCTGGGCATCAGTCTGGCTTGGCGCTCGCTGAGGGTGCTGCTCTAGCGGCGACCTCCGCCCTCGCCTCCCAGGCCCGGGCGCATCGCCCCCCCCGCGCGCCGCACTTGAACAGCGGCCCGAACCCTGCCATAGTGGGAAAATACACCCTTTCCAGGCACCGCAGCCGGGGCCGGGGCCCCGCCACGCCACGAGGCGCCCACGTATGGCCAATCCACTGGGCGGCGACTCCTGCGGGATCGTCGCGCGCAAGACATTCACCTTCGCCGAGCCGCCGGACGCGCTGACGCTCAAGAGCGGCCAGCGCCTGGGGCCCGTGACCCTGGCCTACGAGACCTGCGGCGCGCTGGACGCCGACGCCGCAAACGCCGTGCTCATCTGCCACGCGCTCACGGGCGACGCCCACGTCTGCGGGCGGCACGACCCGGCGGACGAGCGCCCCGGCTGGTGGGACGACTACGTGGGCCCAGGCAAGCCCATCGATACCGACCGCTACTTCGTGATCTGCTCCAACATCCTGGGCAGCTGCAACGGCAGCACCGGACCGGCCGGCACGAACCCCGCCACGGGCCGCCCCTGGGGCCTGGACTTCCCGCTGGTCACGGTCACGGACATGGTCGAGGCCCAGCGCCGCCTGGTGGAGCACCTGGGCATCCGGCGCCTGATGGCCGTGGTCGGCGGCTCCCTGGGCGGGATGCAGGCCCTGGAATGGGCCGCGCGGCACCCGCAGATGGTCCGGGGCTGCGTGCCCCTGGCCAGCACCAGCAAGCATTCGCCCCAGGCCATCGCCTTCAACGAGGTCGCCCGCCAGTCCATCACCTCCGACCCCAACTGGAAGGACGGCGCCTACCACGACGGCCCGCGCCCGGACATCGGCCTGGCCGTGGCCCGGATGATCGGCCACATCACCTATCTTTCCGACGAGTCCATGCACATCAAGTTCGGCCGCAACCTCCAGGACCGCGAGGACTTTTCCTTCAACTTCGAGACGGATTTCCAGGTGGAGAGCTACCTGCACCACCAGGGCCGGAAGTTCGTGCAGCGCTTCGACGCCAATTCCTTCCTGTACGTGACCAAGGCCTGCGACTATTTCGACATGCGCATCCTGGACCCGGAAGGCTACGCGCAGCAGGCCTTCGAGGGCACGGGCACGAAGTTCCTGGTGGTCTCCTTCTCCTCGGACTGGCTGTACCCGACGCACGAATCGCGCCTTGTGGTCAACGTGCTCAAGCAAAAGCGCGCGGACGTCAGCTTCTGCGAGGTCACGGCGCCCTGGGGGCACGACGCCTTCCTGCTGCCCAACGAGACCCTGGCCACGCTGCTGCGCGGTTTCCTGGACCGGATGTGGAGGGAGCGCCATGACGGCTGACGCCTGCCCTGGGCTGCGTTTCGACCAGCAGCTCGTGGCCTCCTGGATCGACCCGGGTTCGCGCGTGCTCGACCTGGGCTGCGGGGAGGGCGGGTTGATGGAGCATCTGGCCTGCACGCTGGGCTGCGCGGTCACGGGCATCGAACTGTCCGAGGCCAAGGTGGCGGCCTGCGTGGGCAAGGGGCTGACCTGCATCCAGGGCGACATCCTGATCGAGGTGGACCAGTTCCCGCGCGGGCATTTCGACTACGTGGTGGTCAGCCAGACCTTGCAGCAGGTGTACAATCCCACGGGGCTTCTGGAATCCATCCTGCGCGTGGGGCGGCGGGCCATCGTCAGCTTCCCGAACTTCGGGCACTGGCGGGTGCGCTGGCAGCTGGCCCGCTCCGGCCGCGCGCCCAAGACCCGCGACCTGCCCTACGAATGGTACGACACGCCGAACATCCGCGTCCTGTCCATCCGCGATTTCATGGACTACGGGCGGCGCATCCCGTTCAGCGTGCTCAGGAGCGCCGCCGTGAACACCCGCCAGGGCGGGCGCGAACCGGGCCGGGTCCGGCTGTTTCCGAACCTGCTGGCCCGCCACGGAATCTTCATGATCGGCCGCGAGACGGCCGCCAAGCCAGGGAGCACCCCATGAGCGCCAAACGCCGCTTCGAAACCGAGGCCCTGCACGCCGGATTGAGCGTGGACCAGACCATGGCCCGCGCCGCGCCCGTGCACCGCACGTCGTCCTACCTGTTCCGCGACGCGGCCCACGCGGCGGACCTCTTCGCCCTCAAGGAGCCGGGCTACATCTACACCCGCCTGGGCAACCCGACCCAGGACGTCCTGGAACGGCGCCTGGCCGCGCTGGAAGGCGGGGCGGCGGCCCTGGCCGTGGCCTCGGGCACAACGGCCATCAGCTACGCCGTGACCAACATCTGCCGCCGGGGCGACGAGTTCGTCACCGCCCAGAACCTCTACGGCGGCACGTACACGATGTTCGACGCCATCCTCCCGGAGCTGTGCATCACGCCGCGGTTCGTGGACATCTTGGACGAGGGCGCGGTGCGCGCGGCCATGAACCTGAACACGCGGCTCATCTTCACCGAGGTCATCGGCAACCCGTCGCTGGACGTGGCGAACATCCGGATGCTGGCGCGGGTGGCGGCCGAGCACCGGGTGCCGCTGGTGGTGGATTCGACCTTCACCCCGCCGTGCATGTTCCGCCCGCTGGAACACGGGGCCCACGTGGTGATCCACTCGCTGACCAAGTGGATCGGCGGGCACGGCACGGCCATCGGCGGCGCGGTGGTGGACGGCGGGACCTTCGACTGGAAGGACCCGAAGTTCGGCCTGTACAACGAGCCGGACAATTCCTACCACGGCCTGCGCTACGCCCACGACCTGGGCGAGCTGAACCCGCTGGCGTTCATCGTGCGCATGCGCCTGGTGCCGCTGCGCAACCTGGGCGGCTGCATCAGCCCGGACAATGCCTGGATCTTCCTGCAGGGGTTGGAGACGCTGGCCCTGCGCATGGAGCGGCACAACGAGAACGCCCTGGCCGTGGCGCGGTATCTGAAGGCGCACGACAAGGTGGCCTGGGTCCGCTACCCCGGCCTGGAGGACGACCCGGCCCACGAGAACGCCAAGGCGCAGTTCCAGGGCGGGTACGGCGGCATGGTGGTCTTCGGCGTGCGCGGCGGGCTGGAAGCCGGAAAGCGGTTCATCGAGAGCCTGGAGCTGTTCTCGCATCTGGCGAACGTCGGCGACGCCAAGAGCCTGGCGATCCACCCGGCCAGCACGACGCATTCGCAGTTGTCAGGGGAGCAGCTGGAGGCGGCGGGAGTGGGCCCGGACATGATTCGCCTGAGCATCGGGATCGAGCACATTGAGGATATTGTGGGGGATTTGGAGCAGGCGCTTGGGAAGGCGTGAGGGGGAGAGCGGGGGAGAAAGCCGAGAGACGAGGAGAGAGACGAAAATGGAAAGCAGGCCGCCGCGCTTTGGCGTGGCGGCCTGTTGTTGGGGCCCGGCGTGGTGGAGTGAGTGTAAAAATTCGAGGGCAGGATAGGTGCTTCCGTTTTCCGTTGGCGAGGGCGGTTCGGCTCTTATTGCAAAAGAAGTTGGCGGGCTGTTCCTTTATTTGCCTGTGGACATTTGAGTATACCCTTGCGTCCAGTTTTGGTGTGGGTCTATGTCTGAGTGTTCTAGTATGAAAACCGAATATATATAAAGTTCTGTTGATTTTCCATATTGAATCCTTCATAT